>VEQC01000015.1 GCA_018883455.1 Limnohabitans sp.
GTGTACTAGACGCCCCCATTTTGCATGCCTTGGTTCGTCGCGTAGGACTGGTCCTCTGCGCAGCGGTGGTTGCGGCTTGCAGCACGCCGCAAGAGATCAACCACTACCACGACCAAATCCAAGCGGAAAAGAAAAAGGTGGCCGAAAAATCGCCCCATTTCGCCGTGGCCGTTGACGTGGAGCAGGTGTTTTTGGATCAAAACCGCACCACGATTTTCCGCACCAAGTTCGAAGTCTGTGACCAGCAGTCTAGGCCTTATTGGGTCAACGATTGGAAGTTTGGCACGGGGTATGGCAACACCATGCAAGACGCCGTTGAGATGGCCATGGAGCGCTGTCGCAAAAAGTCCCCGCCAGGCAGAGCCTGCATTGTGCACACCGTCAATGGGCAGTTCATGTGCAATGCCACTCACCCACAATTCATCGAGCGTTTGCTCTCTGAGCAGGCCGCCAACCTGGGCGCGATATCGTCGGATGTGTGTCTCAAGAGTGGGCTTGCTAAAGAGTCGCCCCCCTATCAGGAGTGCGACGCCGAAGCCCGTAAAACCGAATTACAACTGCGCCGCCTCGCGGTGAACGCGACAGGCAGAAGCCCCCAGCAAGAGCAGTATGCGATTCTGCGCAAGTTTGAAGAGTTTTTGAACCGTGAGCGCATCACAGGGGCGCGCAAGGGAGAGAAAGTCCTCCTGTGTCACTTTGATGGTTATTCGTTGAATTGCAATTGATTTTTTGGAGAAAAAATGCGCACATCCTCACCCTCCCTCGTTTTGTCTGTAGCGGCGATCGCAGCAGTTGTTGGCCTCGCAGGTTGCTCCTCGACCCAATCTGGCAACAAAGCCGCTGTGTTTGCCCCGCAAGTCACGGCCAATACGAACAAGGCGAATATTCAAATTCGCGAAGTGGTTCGCGGCCGTGGTTGTAACGGACAGTTCTTGAAAGTCTTCAGCTCCGGCGATAAAAACTTCCTCGGCTTAGCCGACATTGATATGGCCAGCGATGAAGGCAAGGCCAAGGCTGCTGCTGCCTACAACGCCCTCTATGGCGGTCAAGACAAAGAGCTCAACACGGACATCATCGTCAATCCGGTGTTCCAAATTGAAAAAACCGGATTTTTCCTCGCCTCCCAGGTGTGCGCGTCGGTTGTGGGTTACCGCGGCGTCATCACCTCCTGGGAATCGCAAAAATAAGCGTTTCAAACAGCTGAATGAATTCATAAGAATTCTTTTCGGCCTTCGCGCCCCCCTGAAATACACCGACAGGCGTATTGACGATGCCGGCGATTCAATAAAAATCGGGTGTTCTTTCAGGTCTCCATGGGACTCCCTTGATGCGTTCGGCCGAAATCGATCCCGCAGTTTCCGCTCGTGAGTATGACGATTGCGACCCGCAGGCGTTGTGCGCACGGGTGCAAGCCGCCGGTTTGGACGAGGCCCGCTTGGCCCGCATGGCCTGCCTCTCGGTTGACCAAGTTCGGCAGCTGATGCAAGGCGGGGAGTCCCTTTTTTATTCCGCCGCGATCAAACGGCAGGCCTACAAACGCCTGATGGTGATTTTGGGCGCGGCTCCGCCCCCCCTGGCCACGCACCAAGACCCCGAACGTCCCCGTGTGGGCTCGCTGCCAGAGCCCGAAGAGGTGGCCTTACAGGCCATGGATCGCATCATCGCCCTGGATCAAAAGGCCCAAACGCTGGCACAGGAGTTTGAGCCGGGCAGCCCCACGGTCACGGGGAGCCGGCGCAAAGGCTCGGTTTGGCCTTGGCTGTTCCTCGCGATTATCGTGGTCACCGGTCTTTTTCTCGCCAGTGGATGGCCCATCGCGTCATGACATCGATGACGCGGGTTTCGCCCAGTTTGGGTTGGGTCGCCATCATCGATGACGACGCCGCCGTGCGCCGCAGTCTGGACAAGCTCTTGCGCCATGAGGGCTACCAAACCTTGGTGTATGAGTCCACCGAACGTTTTTTGGCAGACGCGCTCGGCAGCGACACGGTGGATGTGGTGCTCAGTGACATGCGCATGCCCGGGCGCTCTGGGGTGGATTTACAAGGCCAACTGCAGGTGCGGGGCAGTTTGGCCTCGATTGTGTTCATCAGCGGCGACAGTCGACCCGACGAAATCATCCAGGCCATGAAAAACGGCGCGGTGGACTTTTTGCTCAAACCCTTTGACGGCCCCAGCCTCTTGCGGGCGGTGGCCCACGCGGTGGAGGTGCGGCAGCAGCGGCTCGCGCAGCAGGAGCGATCGCGGCAAGCCGAAGAATTGCTCCAGCGCCTCACCCCCCGCGAGCGCGAGATCTGTCACTGGATGCTCATGGGGTATTCCAACCAGCAAATCTCCCGTTTTGATGGCGCCGCGAGTGCCACCATCAAACTGCACCGCGCGCGCGTGATGGAGAAAATGGGCGTCAATTCGTTGGCCGAACTCATGGCCTTGTTGCCCCCTGCGCAACGGGATGCCCTGATCAAGGACTCGGAGAACACGGCCGGTTGATTTCCAAAATTCATGACAAAATCGCCCAACCCAGTGTGAGCGAAGGTTCGCTCGAGGAGATTTTGGATGAACAGAATGCTTCGAAACGGCGTGGCGGTCGCGGCAGCGGCGTGCGTATTGTCCTGGGCCCACGCCACGGCACAGCCCGTTTGGCTGGTGTCGCCAGAGGAGACCGAGGCCTCTGCGCGTGCCCCCGCGCCGGCGTTTACGCCGCGCAGCGTCCCGGCGCGAGAAGCCCCGCAAATCGAACTGCTCTCGCCCCAGCTACCCGGGCCCGTCAATACCCCCACGCCAATTGAACTGCGCTTTAACAGCCCGGTGGGGGCGTCCATCCGCCCCGACACCTTCAAAGTGCTGTACGGCGGATTTCAAATCGACATCACCAATCGCATCACCAAGGTCGCTTCCATCACCGACAAAGGCATCCAAGTGCCGCAAGCGGCCTTACCCAAAGGCAAGCACAAGCTGACCCTGAGCATTGAAGATCGCGAGGCACGCACGGGCGTACGCGTGGTCGAGTTTGAAATCAATTAAGCCCGGCCCAGCGCGCACCCATCAGGGGAGATGACCATGGGTTTTCGCAACACGCTGGATTTTTTGCTCCACGACTGGCTCGCGGTGAGCGCACTCGCCAGTCGGGCGCGCTACGCGGAACATTCGCGCGAGACTTTCGAGGCTGTGCTCGACACCTGCGAGCGCATCGCCCGCGAAAAATTTGCCCCTTTCAATCGCCTGGTCGACACGCAAGAGCCCCACTTTGATGGCGAGCGCGTGATCCTGCCCGAGGCCACCCAGGAGGCTTATCGGGCCTATGCCGAATCGGGCATGTTGGCTGCCTCACAAGACGAAGCCTGGGGCGGCATGCAGCTGCCCTACACCGTGGAGGCTGCGGGCAACGCCTTTTTTGCCAAGGCGTCGGTGAGCATTGGCTTTGGCCTGCTCACCACGGGCAATGCCAATTTGCTCATGGCCCACGGCACACCGCGCCAGCGCGAGGTCTTCGCCCGCGCCGAGTTCAGCGGGCGCTTTAGTGGCACGATGTGCCTCTCTGAGCCCCAGGCCGGTTCCTCCTTGGGGGATATCCTCTCCCGAGCCGAGCCCGATGGCCCCGATCACGAGGCCGACCCCCTGGGGCCACGCTACCGATTGTTTGGCCACAAGATGTGGATTTCCGCGGGCGAGCATGAGTTGAGTGAGAACATCATTCATCTGGTGCTGGCCAAAATCCCCGACGCACAGGGGCGGCTACCACCGGGGGTGGGCGGCATCTCGCTCTTTATCGTGCCCAAGCATGGGGTCGACGCCAACGGCGAGTTGAACGGTGAGCGCAACGACGTGGCCCTGGCCGGCTTGAACCACAAATGCGGCTGGCGCGGCACCACCAACACCTTGCTCAATTTTGGAGAGGGCAAGTACCCCGTGCGGGGTGCGGCCGGTGCGCTGGCCTACCGGGTGGGCGCGCCGGGGCAGGGGCTCGCTTGCATGTTCCACATGATGAATGAGGCGCGCATCGCGGTGGGCATGGCGGCCACCATGCTGGGCATGGCGGGCTATGAGGCGAGCCTTGACTACGCGCGCCAACGCCCCCAGGGCCGACCCATCGGGCAAAAAGATCCGCTGGCGCCGCCGTCGCCCATCATCGCGCATGCCGATGTCAAGCGCATGTTGCTCGCGCAGAAAGCCTATGCCGAGGGCGCACTTGCCCTTGCGCTCTACTGCGCCCGCCTAGTGGACGAGCAGCGCACGGGCGCGGCCGAGTCGGCCGAGGAGGCGCATGACCTCCTCGAAATTCTCACCCCCATCGCCAAGAGTTGGCCCAGCGAGTGGTGCCTAGAGGCCAACAGCCTGGCCATTCAAGTCCATGGGGGCTACGGCTACACACGCGATTTTCCGGTCGAGCAATACTGGCGCGACAACCGCTTGAACATGATTCACGAGGGAACCCACGGCATTCAGGCGCTCGATCTGCTCGGTCGCAAGGTGCGCCAGCAGGGGGGGCGCGCTTTGTTGGCCTTGCAAACGCGTGTGGCCGCCACCGTGGCGCGCGCCGGCCAGACGACTTGGTCGGCCGAGGCCACGCAGCTGCAACAGGCGTGGCAGCGCGTGTTGGCGGCGACCGAGGCCGCCTGGCAAGACGCCACCCCCACCGCCGCACTCGCCAACGCCGTACCCTACATGCAAGCCTTTGGACACGCCGTGCTGGCCTGGATCTGGCTCGATGTGGTCTTGGCGGATACCGAATCCCCCGCTTTACCCGCGAGCGGTCGAGCTGCCGCATGCCGGTACTTTTTCCGTTACGAATTGCCCAAAATCGAGGCCTGGCTGCAAGTGGTGCGCACGCGCGACACGACTTGTGCCGACCTTCACCCCGACGCGTTTTAAGATCGGCGCCGCTGTCGCCTCAACCTACCGGAGACTCCCCATGACCACCCTCAACCGCCAGATCGTGCTCGCCAGCCGCCCGCAAGGCGAGGCCACAGCGGCGAATTTTCGCTTGCAAGAAGTGCCTGTGCCCGAGTTGCAGGAGGGGCAGGTATGCGTGCGCCACCACTATTTGAGTTTGGATCCGTACATGCGCGGGCGCATGAACGAGAGCAAGAGCTACGCCCAGCCGCAGCCGCTCGATGAAGTCATGATTGGCGGCACGGTGGGCGAGGTGGTGGCTTCCCGCCATCCCAAGTTCAGCGTGGGCGACGCGGTCGTGGGCATGGGGGGCTGGCAGGAATACAGCGTGGTCGACGCCACGATTCCCGGCATGCTGCGCAAGGTCGACACGCGCCAGATTCCGATCTCGCACTATTTGGGCGCGGTGGGCATGCCGGGGGTGACCGCTTGGTACGGCTTGGTCAAGATCATCGCCCCTCAGGCGGGCGAGACGGTCACGGTGAGCGCGGCCAGTGGCGCAGTGGGCAGCGCTTACGGCGCTTTGGCCAAAGCGCGGGGTTGCCGCGTGGTGGGCATTGCCGGTGGCGCCGAGAAGTGCGATTACGTGGTGCGCGAGTTGGGCTTTGACGCTTGCATCGACTATCGTGCGCACGCCGATTACCTCTCCTTGGCCAAGGCCCTCAAGCAAGCCTGCCCCAATGGCATCGACGGGCATTTTGAAAACGTGGGCGGCATGGTGCTCGATGCCGTGATGCTGCGCACCAATGCGTTTGCCCGCATCGCCATGTGCGGGATGATCGCCGGCTACGATGGCGCGCCCCTGCCCATGGCCAACCCGGCCCTCATTTTGGTCAACCGCATGAAGATCGAGGGCTTCATCGTGAGCGAACACATGGCGGTGTGGCCCGAAGCCTTGCAGGAGTTGGGCGGCTTGGTCGCGAGCGGCAAACTGCGCCCACGCGAGACCATTGCGCAAGGCCTGGCGTCTGCGCCCGAGGCCTTTTTGGGGCTGCTCAAAGGGCGTAATTTCGGCAAGCAGTTGGTCAAGCTCATTTAAAGGAAGTCCTCCATGCTGCAAGATTTCAAAGGCAAGACGGCGGTACTCACCGGGGCGGGTTCGGGCTTTGGCCTCGAATGCGCGCGCCTAGGGGCGCGGCTGGGCATGAACCTGGTGCTCGTCGACGTCCAAGCCGAGGCGCTGGCGCGTGCGGCCGATGAAGCGCGCGCCCAAGGCGTGGCCGTGTTGGCCGAAGTCGTCGATGTCTCGGACGCCGCCGCCATGGAGGCGCTGGCCGATGCCGTGCGCAGTCGTTTTGGCGCGCCGCATTTGGTCTTCAACAACGCGGGCGTGGCCTCGGGCGGCCTGATTTGGGAAAACTCGGTTGCCGATTGGCAATGGGTGCTCGGCGTCAACCTCTGGGGCGTGGTGCATGGCGTGCGGGTGTTCACGCCCATGATGCTCGCCGCCGCGCGCACCGATCCGACTTGGCAAGGCCATATCGTCAACACCGCGAGCATGGCGGGTTTGGTCTCGCTGCCCAATATGGGGGTCTACAACACCAGCAAACACGCGGTGGTGGCGTTAACGGAAACCTTGCATCAGGATTTGGCCCTGGTGACCGAGCAAATCCATGCCAGCGTGCTGTGTCCTTACTTCGTGCCCACGGGCATCAGCCAAAGCCATCGCAGCCGGCCCGCCCATTTGCCGCCCGAGCCGCCCACGCCCAGCCAGTTGATTGGCCAGGCCATGAGCGACAAAGCGGTGAGCAGCGGCAAGGTGAGCGCGGCCGAAGTGGCGCAAAAAGTGTTTGACGCCGTGCGCGATCGGCAGTTCTACATTTACAGCCATCCCAAAGCTTTGGGCAGCGTGGCACAGCGCCTGGAGTCTGTTCTCGAAGGTCACGCCCCGCCCGACCCATTTGCCTCGCGTCCCGAGATTGGCGAGCAGCTGCGCGCGGCGTTGCGCTAAAGCGCGTTGCCCATGCTCAGGCGCAGGGCAGGTCGTCCCAGTCGGTGGTGTAGGCGGGCGATTTGCGCTCTTGGCGCATTTGCCAGCCACTGAGCGCGCCTTGGCCTGAAACCTTCACGCAACCGCGGCCAAAGCGGCCGTTGAGCGCGTCCACGGCCTCCATCAGGCGTTGCGCGCGGGGGGGCGTACTCGGTTCGAGCCAGTCCTGCTGGCGTTGCGTGCGTGGGGTGATCTCGCCCAGAATCACCCCTGCCTTTTGATAGTCATAGCCCGGCGCGTACAGGCGCGCGAGGAGGGCGCAAGCCCAGCGGTTGATGAGCAGGCTGTCCTCGCTCGGTTGGGGCAGGAAGATGGCTTGGCTCGCGCTGCGTTGGGGACGGTCGGGGCGAAAACCGTTGGTGCGCAGAAAAACCTGGATCAGACGCGCCTGTGAGCCTTGCGCGCGCAGCTTGGCGCCGGCGTTGGCGACAAAGGTGGACATCGCGTCTTGCAGCACGTCGAGGTCTTGCACGGGGCGCCCGAACGAGCGGCTGGCGATGATTTGCTGGCGTGGGGGCGTCACTTCCTGCAAGTCCAGGCAGGCCAGGCCGTTTAACTCGCGCTGGGTTTTCTCCATCACCACGCCAAAGGCGCGCCGCAGCATGGCCGTGTCGGTGCCGCGCAGGTCGGCTGCCGTGTGCAAGCCCCGCTCGGCCAGTTGCACGCTCAAACGTCGGCCAATGCCCCACACATCTTCCAGCGGTATGCGCGCGAGCAATTGGTGTTGCTGCTCTGGGCTGAGGGCGTTGTAGTTGAAGACGCCGCTGGAGCGGGGGTGCTTTTTGGCAACGTGGTTGGCCAGCTTGGCCAAGGTCTTGGTCGGGCCAATGCCCACGCACACCGGAATGCCGGTCCACTGCAAGACTTGGGCGCGCAAGCGCTGGCTCAGGGCGCGCAGGTCCCGCAGCCCCGTCATGTCGAGAAAGCACTCGTCAATGGAGTACACCTCGTGCCGGGGGACTTCACGGGCGAGAATTTGCATCACCCGATTGGACATGTCGGCGTAGAGCGCGTAATTGCTGCTCAGCGCCAGCACCCCCTGGGCCTCCGCCTGCGCGCGCACCTCAAACCAAGGCTGGCCCATGCGAATGCCCAAGGCCTTGGCCTCGTTGGAGCGCGAGACCACGCAGCCGTCGTTGTTGGAGAGCACGACCACGGGCGTCTCGCGCAGGTCGGGCCGAAACACCCGCTCGCAGGAGACATAGAAATTGTTGCAGTCCACCAGTGCCAATTGGGGCGCGGTAGCCGTTGCGCGCGCGGCCGTCATGCGCACCTCACGCGAGTTTGTGCAGGTTGTAAGTGACCACACCCCAGATGAGCAATTCTTCCTCGGGCTTGATCACGCGAGGCGGGTAGAGCGGGTTTTCCGCCAACAGTTTGACCACGCCCCCGCGGCGGTGCAAGCGCTTGACCGTGAACTCCCCCTGCAACACCGCGAGCACGATGTGCTGGTGGCGCGGCTCGATGGCCCGATCGACCACCAGCACGTCGCCCTCGTAGATCCCGGCGCCCCGCATGGAATCCCCCTTGACCCGAAACAAAAAGGTGGCTTCGGGGTGTTGCACCAGATGGTCATTGAGGTCAATGCGCTTTTGGGTGTGATCCGCCGCCGGAGAGGGAAAGCCTGCCGCCACCGTCCATCCGCAAACCTCGAGGGGCAGGGCCCGGGTGCGCATCAGGGCCCAGGGCGATTCTGAATTTGTAGAAACTGACATGATGCGATAATACTGGTTAAATATACAGTACTGCAAGGGCTGCGACAGGGTTAAAGTTTGGCCTGCGGGTGCCGATGGTTTCGATGTCCCCCTTCGTGTGAGGGGAATTGCACCCCGCAGCACTCGTCAGGGCCAAGCCCGGGCGGGTCATCTCATAAAACATCAGGAGTTCCCCATGCGTGAAGCCCCCCATTCGTCTCCCACCCTCAGCCAGTGCGCCTGTTGCAGCCCCTTGCGATTGGCCGGCCCGTCACGCCGCGATATGCTCAAGCTCGGCGGCGCAGGCTTGCTCGCCGGCGCGGCCGCGCTCAATCCTTTGGGGGCGCGTGCCGCCAGTGGTAACTACGAAGCGACCTTGCTCAACTGCATTGACCCGCGTTTCACCACCTTGAGTTGGCAGTACATGGGCTTGCTCTCGGGTGTCAGCCGCGAGAAGCTCACCGACAACTACAGCCAGTTTGTGATTGCGGGCGGCCCCATTGGTGCGGTGCATCCGAAATTTTCGGCTTGGCACAAAGCCTATTGGGACAACTTAGACATCACCGTGCAGTTGCACCACATCAAGCGTGTGGTGGCACTCACGCACCGCGATTGCGGCGCCGCCAAACTCGCGTTCGGTGACGCCCGCGTGGCCACAAAAGACAACGAGACAGAAGCGCACACCGAGTCGCTGATGGAGTTCCGTGAGCAGGTCAAGAAGCGTCATCCCAAGCTCAGCGTGATCACCGGCATCATGTCGGTGGATGGTCGGGTGGACTTGATCGGCTAAAAAAATGCGGGGCCGGCAGGCCCCGCATTCATCGGTGGGGATGGTGCCCGGGACCGGAATCGAACCGGTACGCCGCCTCTCAGCAAGCGGCGGATTTTAAGTCCGCTGTGTCTACCAATTTCACCACCCGGGCATCAGAGACCATTGTACGGGTAGCGCCATTCGCTCTCTTTTCGAATTTTGGGATATTATGATTTTTAGTCAGAAATTCAATAAATTCTCAGAGGGAAAAGGCCGCTGAGGCCCCCCAGACGCTTCCATGCAAGACATCATTCAAAAGCACGGCGGCTGGACGCTTTTCAAGCGCCACATGGCATCGCTCTACGAGCGAGTCTGCGACGACAAGAAAATCAAGCATTATTTCTTTGGCGTGAAGCAAGAGCACGTGGTCAATGACCAGGTGAGCTTCCAGTCCTTTGTGCTGCCCAAGCCCAACCATTTGTATTTGGAAACCCCCGATCAGCATGCGATCGCGGCAATTCGCGTCAAGCCCGCGGTGATGGACGATGTCTTTCAAGCCGTTCAGCGGGAGATGCAACTCATGGGGGTGAACTGGCGTGACCTCGCGCGCTCGGCCCACTACATCATGCGCATCACGGAAGAGACGCGCGCGCGCTCGGCTGACACGGAAAACAGTTTTTTGGAGCGCGACCAAGTCAATGAGGCCAACCTCGACAAGCTGCTCAAGAAAAAGTACGTGAATTCGAAGGTGCAGGAAAACAATGAGATTTTTCTGAACAAGGGCGGTGCCATCACGTACCCCTTTTGGCTGGTCTTGGACACGCCGGCGCGCAAGTTGCGTTTTGTGGCGCGCGGCTATGGCCGTGAAGGGATTGATGTGGCGCACGTCCAGGCGGTCATGGACAAGGCGCTCGCGCGCTACGACTTCATGCCCCTGGTGTTGCGCAAAGACGAACAAGGCGACCACATCTATTGCGAGTTCACGATGGACTACGCCGCCATGGGCATTCCGATTCGGATGCTGTTGAGCTCGATCAAGGAGTTCTCGCAGCGCTTCGATGAAGTCATGGTGCTCGACAAGGATGAGCGCTTGATCAACCTGGTGCGGGACTTCTAACGCATGACAAACTTCCGTGCTTTTCGTCGTGGACTCCTCGGGCTCGTCATTGCTTTTGGAGCATTTCCTGCCTTTGCGCAAAAAGTGACGTGCCCCGAGGGCTTGGAATGGGTCATCGATGGCTACTGCCGCTTGCTGCTCGACCCCCGCAAACAAACCCAGTGCCCATTGCGCAGCAAAATGACGCGCAACAGCGTCACCGGCCCCCTCATCTGCAAGGCTTCGGGAACCTGTCCTGACGGCAAGCGCCCCAACGCCACCGGTTGGTGTGTGGAGATGACAGAAGCCGAGCAGAAGGCCTGGAAAAAAGAAGAGGAACGCAAGGCCAAAGAAGCCTTAGCGAAAGCCCAAGAAAAAGCCCAGGAAAAAGAGAAAAAGGCGGCGGCGGGCCACTGAGGGGCTCAAGGGCTGGACGGGGGGGTCTGGCTCGGTTTGCGGTGGAAGAGTTTGCCCAGCACCCTCACCAGGGCATAAATGGCCAAGGCGCCCAGGCCAATGACCAGCGCCAATTCCGCATTGCTGAGTTGCTCAGGCCAATGCGTGACCTCATCGTAGGTCGAGAGCAGGGTATTGACGACCGGGTTTTCCGCTCGGTACTTTGCGTAGGCGCCGTTATCCATCTTGTATTTCCCTCGTCGAAATAACTTATTCTACAAATGTATCAACAAATCAATTTTGATACTTTCTGTGTGGCTTCTCGAGGACAATCCCTGTGTGTGCACGTGACGGCAGGGGCCGTTGGTGGATAATGAAGCCTTAGCTTGTTGCTCGCCGGTTCCAGGAGTTCGCCATGGCACGATACAACGCCGCCTTTGAAATCCATGTTCATGGCGATATTCCCCTGCGGGAAGAGGTTCAGCCCGCCGACATTGAAGAGGCCTTGCGCCCGCTCTGGCAGTATGCCGGGGCCAATTCCCTCACCGAGGGCGCGGCCAGCGCCTACGCCGAAGAGCCCGGTATTCGCTTTGATCCCCAGGAGTCGGTGCTCCACGTCTGCTGGACGGTCTCGGGCGACAACGATTTCCGACAATCCCTCGAAGACCTCTGCATGGGCCTCAACGAAATCGCTGCGGCTGGAGCGGCGCTGGAAGTGACCTTCTACGACAACGAGTTCGACGAGGAAGAAGAAAACCCCGAAGGGGCCTCTGCGCGCGACGACTTCGTCATGCTCTTTGTGGGCCCGACGCCGGCCGACATCATGCAAGTCCAGCGTGACTTGCTCATCAACGATGTGGTGCAGCTGATGGAGCGCCATTTCGAGAGCGCAGAGCTCGAAGGCGTGATCCAGGAGATCGACAAACTCTTCAACGAGCGCTTTGACAATCTTGTCAATTCGCTCGACCTGCGCAAGCCGCCTCGGGGAGGCGGTGGCGGAGGTGGGTTTGGTCACGGTGGCGGGCGCAAGCCCCGCCATTTGCACTGACCTCACCACCATGGGGAGGGCCCCGAGATGACCTGCCGCACCTCACAAGCCGCGCTGGTCGTGGGGGTTTTCGCGCTCCTCGCGGGCTGCGCCACGCCGCCGCCCGCACCCGTCGCTGACCGCACGCCCCCGCTGGCCTCACCCCCACCGACACCCGCCGCAGCGCCTCTCGTCCTTCAGGCGCGCAACGATGTGGCCCTCTTTGCCTTGTCTCTGCTCGATACTCCTTACACCCGCGGGGGGCGCGGTCCGGCCACGGGCTTTGATTGCTCGGGCTTGGTCAACCATGTGTATGCCCGTGCGGCGGGCGTGAAGTTGGGGGGGACCTCGGCGCAACTCGGGCAAAAAACCCGCCGTGTGGACGCGCGCGAACGCCAGCCGGGCGACTTGGTGTTTTTCAACACCCTCGGGGAATCCTATTCTCACGTGGGGGTGTATGTGGGCAATGGGCGCTTTGTCCACGCGAGCAACCCTCGCACCGGGGTACGGGTGGATCGGCTCGACAACCGCTACTGGGCGGAGCGGCTAGAGGGGGTGCACCGGGTCCTGGAATAAGGCTCGCTGCAGGCCCGAAGTGGGCGGGGTCAAGCCCCGCCGAGTGAACCGGGGAGGGCGATACCTCCCCCAGCTCAACCGATGCGCCGCTGATTTAGGCGGCGGTCACCCCAATGCCTTTGAACTCGCCGCTGGCGATGCGCTTGGACCATTCGGCCGGCCCTGTGATGTGGGCGCTCGTGCCACCCGAGTCCACGGCCACGGTCACGGGCATGTCCACCACGTCAAACTCGTAAATGGCTTCCATGCCGAGGTCGGCAAAACCCACCACGCGCGCGCCTTTGATGGCTTTGGAGACCAAATACGCCGCGCCGCCCACGGCCATGAGGTAGGCGCTCTTGTGGTTCTTGATGGCCTCAATCGCGGTTGGGCCACGCTCGGCCTTACCGACCATGGCGATGAGTCCGGTCTTGGCCAGCATCATGTCGGTGAACTTGTCCATGCGGGTGGCGGTGGTGGGGCCCGCGGGGCCCACCACTTCGTCGCGCACGGGGTCCACCGGGCCCACGTAGTAAATCACGCGGTTGGTGAAGTCCACGGGCAGGGGTTCGCCCTTGGCCAACATGTCCTGAATGCGTTTGTGCGCGGCATCGCGGCCGGTGAGCATCTTGCCGTTGAGGAGCAGGGTCTGGCCGGGCTTCCAGCTCGCGACCTGCTCCTTGGTGAGGGTGTTGAGGTCCACGCGCTGGCTCTTTTGGGTGTCGGGTTGCCAGTCCACGCGGGGCCACAAATCGAGCGAGGGCGGGTCGAGGTAGACCGGGCCGGAGCCATTCATGACGAAGTGCGCATGCCGGGTGGCCGCGCAGTTGGGAATCATGGCCACGGGCTTGGAGGCCGCGTGGGTGGGGTACATCTTGATCTTCACATCGAGCACCGTGGTCAAGCCACCCAGGCCCTGCGCGCCAATGCCCAAGGCGTTGACCTTCTCGTAGAGCTCTAGGCGCAACTCCTCCACCGGTTCGAGCTTGTCGCCGCGCGACGATTTGGCCTGCAGCTCATACATGTCGAGGTCGTCCATCAGGCTTTCTTTGGCCATGAGCGCGGCCTTCTCGGCCGTGCCGCCAATGCCAATGCCAAGCATGCCCGGCGGGCACCAACCCGCACCCATGGTGGGCACGGTTTTGAGCACCCAATCCACCACGCTGTCGCTCGGGTTGAGCATGACCATTTTGGACTTGTTCTCGCTGCCACCGCCTTTGGCGGCCACGGTCACTTCCAGGTGGTCGCCGGCGACGATCTCGGTAAAGATCACCGCGGGCGTGTTGTCCTTGGTGTTCTTGCGCGCGAACTGCGGGTCGGCCACGACCGAGGCGCGCAAGCTGTTGTCGGGGTTCATGTAGCCCCGGCGCACGCCTTCGTTGACGGCGTCTTCCAAGGAGCCACTGAACCCTTCAAAGCGCACATTCATGCCCACTTTGAGGAAGACGTTGACGATGCCGGTGTCCTGGCAAATCGGGCGATGGCCCAAGGCGCTCATCTTGCTGTTGGTGAGAATTTGCGCCATCGCGTCCTTGGCCGCCGGGCTTTGCTCCCGCGCCCAGGCCCGCGCCAAATGAGCGATGTAGTCGGCGGGGTGGTAATAACTGATGTACTGCAGTGCAGCGGCGATGGATTCGATGAGGTCGTTTTGGCGGATCGTGGTCATGCGAGGCTTCCTGAACAAAAAACCCGCTGTGAACAGCGGGTTTGTGGGGAGAGTTTGGCTTTACTTGGTGGCCAGAACCCAGGCCGCGAGCTTCTTGGCTTCGGCGTCGGTCACGTTGTTGGCCGGCATGGGCACCGGGCCCCACACGCCAGCACCACCTTTTTGGATTTTGGTGGCGAGTTTGTCGGCAGCGGATTTGTCGCTGGCGTACTTGGCAGCCACATCTTTGTAAGCGGGGCCGACGAGCTTTTTGTCTGCGGCGTGGCAAGCCATGCAACCCTTGGCCGTGGCGAGGGCCTGGTCAGCAAAAGCGGGAGCGGCCATGAAGCTGGCGGCGAGCACGGCGAAGGCGATCTTTTTCATGAAAATTCCTCAAGAAAACAAGGGTTGCGAAAAAATAACCAGATGCGGTTGCGGCATTGTATGCCAGTCAGCGCGCTTTGGGTATCCGGCCTCAGTAGTTGTCCAACACCGCGCCCTTGCTGGCGCTCGCGGCGTTGAAGGCGAACTTGGCTTGCACCCCGCGCACGTAGCGCGGCGCGGGGGCTTTCCAGGCCGCGCGGCGCTGCGCCAGGGTGGCGTCATCGACGTTGAGTTGGAGCAACAACTGGTGGGCGTCAATGGTGATGCTGTCGCCTTCGTGCACCAAGGCGATGTTGCCACCCGCAGCGGCTTCGGGCGCCACGTGACCGACCACCATGCCCCAAGTGCCGCCTGAGAAGCGGCCATCGGTGATGAGGCCCACGCTCTCGCCTAAGCCCGCGCCAATCAAGGCGCCGGTAGGGGCGAGCATTTCGGGCATGCCGGGCCCCCCCTTGGGGCCGAGGTAGCGCAGCACCATGACGTCGCCGGCTTTGATCTTGCCATCGAGAATCGCCTGCAGGGCCGATTGTTCATCGTCAAACACCCGGGCGGGGCCGGTGATGACGGGGTTTTTCAGGCCAGTGATCTTGGCCACCGCGCCCTCCGGGGAGAGGTTGCCCTTGAGGATGGCCAGATGGCCCTCTTTGTAGAGCGGTTTGTCGATGGGGCGAATCACGTCCTGATCGGCACGGGGTTGATCGGGAATGTCTTTGAGGTTTTCAGCGAGGGTCTTGCCCGTGATGGTCATGCAGTCCCCGTGGAGCAGCCCTGCGTTGAGCAAGACTTTCATGACCTGCGGAATGCCACCGGCTTGGTGCAGGTCGACCGCGAGGTATTTGCCACTGGGCTTGAGGTCGCAAATCACGGGCACTTTTTTGCGAATGCGCTCAAAGTCCTCGATGGTCCACTCGACTTCGGCCGCGTGCGCGATGGCCAAGAAGTGCAGCACCGCGTTGGTCGAGCCGCCCGTGGCCATGATCACGGCCACGGCGTTCTCGATGGCTTTGCGCGTGACGATGTCACGCGGCTTGAGATCCTTCTTCACGGCCTCGATCAACACCTGGGCCGATTCGCGCGCCGAGTTCATTTTTTCGTCGTGCGGGTTGGCCATGGTGGAAGAGTAGGGCAGGGACATGCCCAGGGCCTCAAAGGCGCTCGACATGGTGTTGGCGGTGTACATGCCACCGCAAGAACCCGTGCCGGGAATGGCGCGCTGCTCGATCTCTTTGAGGTCGCCATCGCTGAGCTTGCCTGCAGCGTTTTGGCCGACGGCTTCGAACACGCTCACGATGTTGAGGTCTTGCCCCTTCCACTTGCCCGGCAAAATGGTGCCGCCATACACGTAGATGGCGGGCACGTTGGCGCGCAAAATGCCCATCATGCCGCCGGGCATGTTTTTGTCACAGCCACCCACCACCAAGACGCCGTCCATCCATTGGCCTTGCACGCAGGTCTCGATGCAGTCCGAGATCACTTCGCGGCTGACCAATGAGTACTTCATGCCCTCCGTGCCCATAGCCATGCCATCGGAAATCGTGGGCGTACCAAAAATCTGGGCATTGCCGCCGGCCTCCTCGATGCCCGCCACTGCCGCGTCGGCCAGGCGCTGCAAGCCGCTGTTGCACGGGGTGATGGTGCTGTGGCCGTTGGCCACGCCAATCATGGGTTTGACGAAGTCGCCCTCCTGATAGCCCATGGCGTAATACATCGAGCGGTTGGGCGCGCGCGACTTGCCCTCGGTGATATTGGCGGAACGGCGATTGATTTTCATCGGTTTGATTTCCATGTGAGAAGAGCGGTAAAACCAGAGAAGTTTAACCCCAGAGGACGGCTTCGCGCCCGCCTTCAACCCCTGGCAAAAGGGCACAATGTCGCCCATGTTGCTCCATCCCGAATTCGACCCCGTCGCCCTGCGACTCGGGCCCGTGGCCATCCATTGGTATGGCCTGACCTACCTGGCGGCTTTTGGCTTGTTCCTGTTGCTCGCCCGCTTGCGGCTACGGCATAGCCCTTACCGCGAGTGGGTTTCTGCGGGCCGCTGGTCAGCCCAGGACATTGAGGATTTGATGTTTTTTGGCGTGCTCGGGGTGGTCCTCGGCGGGCGCATCGGCTATTGCCTGTTTTACAAACCCCTTTATTACCTGAGCCACCCGCTCGAGATTTTCGCGGTCTGGGAGGGGGGCATGAGTTTTCATGGGGGCATGCTGGGGGTGTTTTTGGGCATGGCGTGGTTTGCCCGCACCCGCCGTCGACCCTGGTTCGAGATCACCGATTTCATCGCGCCTTGCGTGCCCACCGGGCTGGCCAGTGGCCGGGTGGGCAATTTCATCAACGGGGAGCTCTGGGGCCGCTTGGCCGATCCAGACTTGCCCTGGGCCATGGTTTTTCCCCAAAGCGGGGTGTTGGCCCCGCGCCACCCCTCCCAGCTCTACCAATTTTTGGGCGAGGGGCTTTTGCTCTTTGTCCTGCTCTGGCTTTATGCGCGTCGCCCTCGGCCCGTGGGGGCGGTCTCTGGCGCTTTCATGGTGGGCTACGGCAGCCTGCGGTTTTTGGCGGAGTATTTCCGCGAGCCGGACGCCCATTTGGGGCTACTGGGCTTGGGGCTGAGCATGGGGCAGTGGCTGTGCGTGCCCATGGTGCTGCTCGGTGGGGTCATCTGGCGCTGGGCGCTACGTCCCACCGACAATCCGTCACAATGAGCCCTTTTCAAAGCCCCCATGGGGCACTGACAACATCAAGGAGACTCCCATGAACCCCTCCAATTGGAACCGCCGCCAGTGGGTGCAGTACACCGCCGCCGCCTTGGCGGGGGCCGCTTCCAGCGCCTGGGCTGACCCGAACTGGCCCGCCAAGCCCGTCAACCTCGTGGTGCCGTTTCCGGCCGGTGGCGGGACGGACGCCTTCGCCCGTCCGCTGGGCGTGCAGTTTGCCAAGCAGACTGGCAAAAACCTGGTGATCGACAACCGGGGGGGCGCGGGTGGCAACCTCGGGGCTGCCGTGGCGGCCAAGGCGCCGGGTGACGGCTACAACCTCTTCATGGGAGCGGTGCACCACTCCATCGCGCCGGCCATGTACGCCAAGCTCGATTACGACCTGGAACGTGATTTCGTGCCGATCGCCCTCGTAGCCCAGGTGCCACAGGTCCTGGTGATCAACCCCAAACTCATGCAAGGCGATTTCAAGGCGTTCCTGCAAATGGTGCGCAACGCGCCGGGCAAATACAACTTTGGCTCCGCCGGGGGTGGCACCTCGCACCACTTGGCGGGCGAACTCTTCAAGTTGCAAACCCGCACCTTCATCACCCACATTCCTTACCGTGGGGCAGGCCCTGCCTTGCAAGACCTCATTGCGGGCAATGTGGACATGATGTTCGACGGTCTGGGCTCGTCGGCCCAGCACATCAAAGGCGGCCGCATCCGGGCCCTCATGGTCTCGGGCACCCGACGCAACCCCGCATTCCCCGACGTGCCGTGCGCGGCCGAACTGGGCTTGCCCGACTACACCGTGAGCACCTGGTACGGCCTGTGGGCTCCCAAGGCCACGCCAGCGGACATCCAGACCCGCATCCAGGAAGAGTTGCGCAAAGCCGCGCAGTCCGACGAAATGAAAGCCGCTTGGGCGGCTAACGGTGCCGAATTCCCCAACCTCATGGGGGCGCAGTTTGGCCAATTCGTCAACGCGGAAATCAAGCGCTGGGCCTCGGTCGTCAAGGCCTCGGGAGCCAAACTGGACTAACGCGCCAAACTGGACTATTGCGCCAAACCTGTCATGTCGAACGAAAATCTGTTTGTCCATTTGCGCGCCGCGTTTCCCGCCGCGCTCGATGCTGTGGCCGTCGAAACCGACGACGGCCTTTGTTACAGCTGGCGCGACCTCGAACGTGCCAGCGCCATGCTCGCCAACTTACTCGACTCGCTCGAACTGCCCGCGCATTCCCGCATCGCCGTCCAGGTGGAGAAATCGGTCGAGGCCATGCTCTTGTACTTGGCGACGCTGCGCGCCGGGCATGTGTTTTTGCCACTCAACACGGCCTACCAAAGCGCCGAAATGCAGTACTTCATTGAGAACGCCGAACCCGCGGTGGTCGTCTGCAGTGGCAAGAACTTTGGCTGGCTGAGCAAGATTGCCTTTACCGCTGGAACGCGGCATGTCTTCACGTTGAACGACGATCGCACGGGCAGCTTGCTCGAGCGCGCGGCGCATCAGCCCGATACCCATGTGCCCGTCGTGCGCACGGCCAACGACTTGGCGGCCATTCTCTACACGAGCGGTACCACCGGGCGCAGCAAAGGGGCCATGCTCAGCCACGGCAACTTGCTGAGCAACGCCCGCACCCTTCAAAGTTACTGGGGTTGGCAAACCGGCGACGTGCTCATCCATGCTTTGCCCATTTTTCATGTGCATGGTCTGTTTGTGGCGATTCATGGCGCCTTGCTCAACGGCAGCGCCATGCTGTGGCAGTCCAAGTTCGACCCCAAGCGGGTCATTGCCGATTTGCCGCGTGCCACGGTCTTCATGGGTGTGCCCACGCTCTACGTGCGGATGCTCGCCGAGCCCACCCTCACCCCGCAGGCCTGCGCGCACATGCGCTTGTTCATTGCGGGCTCGGCTCCCTTGCTGCTCGAGACCTTCGAGGAGTGGCAAAAGCGCACGGGACACACCATCTTGGAGCGCTACGGCATGAGTGAGACCATCATGCTCCCCTCCAACCCCTATCAAGCGGACTCGCGCTATCAGGGGCAAGCCGAGCGCCGAGGCGGCACGGTGGGCTTCCCCTTGCCAGGCGTGGAATTGCGCATTTGTGACGACCAAGGCCAGCCCGTGGGCACCGACGAGGTGGGGGGTATCCAGGTGCGCGGCCCCAATGTGTTTGGCGGCTACTGGCGCATGCCCGAGAAAACGGCCGAAGAGTTCACCTCGGACGGCTTCTTCAAGACGGGCGACGTGGGCCGACGCGACGCACGCGGCTACGTGACCATTGTGGGGCGCAGCAAGGACTTGATCATCAGCGGCGGCTACAACGTCTATCCGGCGGAGGTGGAGGGCTTCATCAACGAGCTGCCCGGCGTGGCCGAAAGCGCCGTGGTGGGCGTGCCGCACCCCGATTTTGGGGAAGTGGGCGTGGCCGTCCTCATTCCCAAGCCCGGCGCCGCACTCGACCCCGCCGCTGTGATCGCCACCCTCAAAGGCCGTTTGGCCAATTTCAAAGTGCCCAAGCACTGTGTGGTGACGCCCGAGTTGCCGCGCAACACCATGGGCAAGGTGCAAAAAAACCTGCTGCGCGATCAGTATCGCAACCTCTTCCAGCCCGCGTGATGCGCGGGCTTGCGTGGCGATCGTGATGCGTTAAGCCGGCTGGCGGCTGGCCTCGACGCGCTGGGCAATGTGGGCGAGGGCCTCATCCACCTGGTCGATCAGGATGAGGCATAAGTCGCCGCTTTGCAGATCCGCCAGAGCTTGGTCGATGGCCAGAAACTCGCCATGAATTTCCGCCACCCGGCGCGTGCGGGTGGCGCCTTGCAGTCCCTGGCGCAAGAGGGCGAGCACTTCACCATCGGCGCGGCCACGCTGGCAGGCGTCTTGGTACAAAAAGACGGTGTCAAAGGCCTGACCCAGGATGCGGGTTTGCTCGGTGATATCTTCATCGCGCCGGTCGCCCGCGCCACTGATGACCACGCTGCGCCGCTCGGCGGGCATATTCGAGACCGCTTGCACCAGGGCTTGAATGGCGTCTGGGTTGTGTCCGTAATCGGCGATCACGGTGGCGCCGCGGTAATCAAAGACATTGAAGCGCCCCGGCACCGCCTGGGCGTCGCTCACGAAGGTGGCGAGCCCTTTGCAAATCGTGGCCCACGGCACGCCCACCGCCCACACGGCGGCAATGGCGGCCATGGCGTTGTCCACTTGGAAGCCGAGTGCGCCATTGCGCGTGAGGGGAATCTCGGCCAAGGGAATGCGCACGGACTGCGCGCCCTCCATGGCCACGATGTGCTGGTTCTCCACGAACACCACGCGCTTGCCTTGCGCCCGGTGGGTGGCCAGCACGGGGTTTTGCGGGTCTTGCGCGAAAAACGTGACCTGGCCCGGGTTGTTCGCCGCCATCGCCACGACCATCGGGTCAGCTGCGTTGAGCACGGCCATGCCCGAGGGGGCGACGTTTTGAACAATCACGCGCTTGAGCACCGCCAAGTCTTCCACGGTGGTGATGTAGTTGAGTCCTAAGTGATCCCCATTGCCGATGTTGGTGACCACCGCCACTTGGCAGCGGTCAAAGGCCAAACCTTCGCGCAGCATGCCCCCACGCGCGGTCTCGAGCACGGCCGCGTCCACATCGGGGTGCGAGAGCACATTGCGCGCGCTGCGCGGGCCGCTGCAGTCGCCGCTGTCCATCAAGTAGTCGTTGATGTAAACCCCATCGGTATTGGTCATGCCCACCACCATTTGGTTGGTGCGCAAGAGGTGAGACGTGAGGCGCACCGTCGTGGTTTTACCGTTGGTGCCCGTGACGGCGATCACAGGAATACGACCGTCTTCGCCTGTGCCAAACAAGGTATCGACCACGGCGTTGCCGATGTCACGGCCTTTGCCATAGGAGGGGCTCAGGTGCATGCGCAGGCCAGGGGCGGCGTTGACTTCCACCACCCCGCCGCCTTGCACTTCCAGGGGCTGCAAGACCGATTCGCACACCACGTCCACACCGCAAATGTCCAAGCCGATCATTTGCGCGGCCGCCACGGCGCGGGCCGCGACCTCGGGGTGCACGTCGTCGGTCACATCGGTGGCCGTGCCGCCTGTGGAGAGGTTGGCGTTGTTGCGCAGAATCACCCGCGCGCCCTTCGGGGGCACAGAATCAGCCTCAAAGCCCTGTTCGCGCAAACGCGCGAGGGCAATGTCGTCAAAGCGAATTTTGGTCAGTGAGGTGGCGTGGCCTTCGCCGCGACGCGGGTCGGCATTGACTTGATCGACCAGTTCGCGCACGGTGTGCACGCCGTCGCCGGTCACCAGCGGGGGCTCGCGCCGCGCGGCAGCCACCAGCCGGTCGCCCACCACGAGCAGGCGGTAATCGCTCCCGGGCAGGAAGCGCTCGACCATCACGCCTTTTTCAAACACCACGGCGGCATGAAAGCCCGCCTCCACGGCCTCGCGGGTGGTCAGGTTGACCGCCACCCCCTTGCCTTGGCTGCCATCGCGGGGTTTGACCACCACCGGCAAACCCACCTCTTGGGCCACCTGCCAAGCTTCTTCGGGGGTGGTGACCGGGCGTCCGAGCGGCACGGGCACGCCCACGGCGCTCAGCAGTTTCTTGGTGAGGTCTTTGTCTTGCGCAATGGATTCGGCAATCGCACTGGTGCGGTCAATCTCCGCCGCTTGAATGCGGCGCTGTTTACGACCCCAGCCCAGCTGCACCAGGCTGCCCTCGGTGAGGCGGCGAAAGGGAATGCCACGCGCGACCGCCGCGTCCACAATCGAACCAGTGGAGGGGCCCAGGCGCAAGTCTTCGTCGAGCTCGCGCAGCTCGGCCAATGCGGCATCCAAATCAAAATCACGGTCGTGCAAGGCCGCCTCGCACAACACCTGTGCCAGCGCCAAGGCCCGCTTGCCCACGGCTTCCTCGGAGTACTGCACCACCACTTGGTAGAGCCGTTCTTCGGGCGTGGCGGTGGTGCGGCTAAACGTGACGGGACAGCCCGCCGCGCTTTGCAGGTGCAGCGTGGTGGCCTCGATGGCGTGGGCCATGCTCAGGCGGACCTTGCTGTCGTTGGAGCGCAAGTTGCCCAAGGCGGGAAAGAGTTTGCGCAGCCGCGCTTCAAAACCCGTTTGGCTGTCGAGATCGTCGAGTTCGGGGGAGCAGCGCACCATCGCCTCGACAGCGGTGTGACGGGTCCAGAGGTTGGGGCCTCGGAGCGCGCGAATGCGAGAGACTTCGATCATGGTGCGATTCATCCTTGGGTCTTGCCGGTAGGCGTCGGTTGATGGCCGAAATTCTTCAGGCCCACCGCGATGAGGTCCGGTGCGATGTCGAGGGACCAAGCGGCCGCGCACGCGGCGAGCAGGCTTGCGGGGGAGAGCCCCCCGGCTTGCAACTGGGCCAAATGCGGGTGGTCGAGGGCTTCGAGGGCATGGGCTTGCGAGCCCCGCGCCAGGGTGAGCTGGCCTTGGCGCACAAAGGCGCCCCGGCCGCCCGCGGCCAAATGGGCTTGCAGGACCGGGTGCGTCTCGTCGTGGGCGTAGTACAGCACCTCGCCATCGCTGAGCTCGGCCAGGCTCACCACGCCTTCGTCCTCGGCGTTGAGCACCGCCGCCCCAGAGGGCAGCACGAGGTCGATTTGGGTGCGCACCACGGTGCGCATTTTTTCGGCGTTGATGATGTCGTGCTTCTCGATGAGCAGTGCGTCTGTCTCGGGCATGTCCGTGACCACCCCCACTTGGCAGCGGTCATAGGCCAGGCCTTCGTCCAGGATGTGCAAGGGGGAGGTCTCGAACACGGCGGCGTCAAGCGCCCGGTTGATGAGCAGCCGCTCAGAGTCTTCAAAGCCCCGCGCGTCGCGTTGTCCAACATGGTGTTGGTTCATGTACAGGCCGTCCTGGCAGGCCAAGCCAGTGCGGCGCCCACTCAGGTGCAGCATCCAGGCCACCAAGTGCGCGATGGCCGTGGTTTGCAAGGTACCCGTGATGCCCACGATGGGGATGCGGGTGTCCTCGTTGCGTTGAAAGAGGTGGTTGACCACCGCTTGGCCCACCGGACGGGGTTGCCCCACGGCCGGTTTGACGTGCATGAGCAAGCCCGGGCCGGCATTGACTTCAATGATGGCGCCGCGCGTCTCGCGCAGGGGTTTGCGAATGTCGGTGGTGACGATGTCGATACCGGCGATGTCGAGGCCAATCACCCGCGCGGCCATGGTGGCCACGGCGGCGACTTCGGGGTGCACCTCGTCGGTCACGTCAATGTTGAGGTTGCCGTTGCGTTGCACCACCACGCTGCGCCCCTTCTCGGGCACGCTCTCGGGCTCAAGGCCTTGGCGGCGAATTTCGAGCAAGGACATTTCGCCGCGCGGGGTGTCGAGGCGGATGGTGTCGAGCACAAAGCCTTCGGTGTCGCCGCGACGGGGGTCGGTGTTGATTTGGCTGTCAATGAGTTGGGCCACGGTGTGCACGCCATCGCCCACGATGCAGGCGGTTTCACCC
>VEQC01000166.1 GCA_018883455.1 Limnohabitans sp.
CTCCTGGGCTTGACCGCTGCCGCGATGACCCGCCACGCCGTAGCCACGCCGCTCCCATTCGGGGCCCCAATGCGCTTCCAAGGCGGCGGGCTCAAACGATTTGGAGAGGGATTCAAGGCCTGGTTGGGCGGGATTGGGGGTCATGGACAGTTTCCGGCTTGGGGCATGGAGGCCCCGATCACAACAAAAGGACCAATTTTAGCCGTCCACCCCAAATGCGCCGGGTCTGCCCCTGAGTGCGAAGCGCGAAAGGTGTGGGCAAAGAGCCCCCAGCGGTAGCGGGCCGCTCAGGGGTTCAAGGGAGCTGAAACTGGGTAATCAAATTAATTAACCCTAATGGGCTGAGCGATAGTTGATATTAATGAAGGGCATTACACAAGGCTATTAGACGAACCTTGGCCTGTCGGGTTAACCTCTGTCTGTCTTCGACAAATCGAAGCGATTGACCAACCCTTAAGGAGATATGAACATGCCTACGCTCAAAGGTTCCCGCACCGAGCAGAGCCTGAAGGACGCCTTCGCCGGCGAATCTCAGGCCAACCGCCGCTACCTCTACTTCGCAAACAAAGCCGACGTGGAAGGCCAAAACGATGTGGCCGCATTGTTCCGCTCGACAGCTGAGGGCGAAACCGGTCACGCCCACGGCCACCTCGAATTCCTCGAGGCCGCTGGTGACCCCGCTACCGGTCTGCCCATCGGTTCGACCCGTCAAAACCTCGAAGCCGCAGTGGCTGGCGAAACCCACGAGTACACCGACATGTACCCGGGTATGGCCAAAGTGGCGCGCGAAGAAGGTTTCGACGAAATCGCCGATTGGTTCGAAACCCTGGCCAAAGCGGAGCGTTCACACGCCAACCGTTACGCCAAGGCTTTGGCCGAATTGGTCGATTGATTCCCACCTGACACTGGGGCCGGGCCAAGGTCTGGCCTCAGTTTTCTGGCAACGGATTTCCAAAACCGCCTGGGCAACTTGGCGGTTTTTGAAATTCAGCCCCCCCTCATTCCAACGACAAATCCTGGGAGCACACCATGGCACGCGAAGGTAATCTCGAAGCCCCAACCCGACATCCACTCGACTGGCAAAACCCCGAGTTTTACGACGAGGCCTCCTGCTTCACTGAGCTCGAGCGCATTTTTGACATTTGCCATGGCTGCCGCCGCTGCGTCAGCCTGTGCGGCTCATTCCCCACCTTGTTTGACTTGGTGGACGAGGGGCCCACCGGCGAAGTCGATGGCGTGAAAAAAGAGGACTATTGGAAGGTCGTGGACCAGTGCTTCATGTGCGACCTTTGCTACATGACCAAGTGCCCCTACACCCCGCCGCACGAGTGGAACCTGGATTTCCCACACACCATGCTGCGCGCCAAGGCCATCAAGTTCAAGCAAGGCAAGGTGGGCGCTGCCGAAAAATTCCTCGCCTCGACCGATACCCATGGCTCTTTCGCCGGCATTCCCGTGGTGGTTCAAGTGGCCAATGCGGTCAACAAAATGCCGGCCACCCGCAAGCTCATGGAGAGCGCTCTGGGCGTCGACCAAAAAGCCTGGTTGCCCGATTTGGCCACTGAGAAGTTCCGCAGCAGCGCACCCAAGGCCAAGGCGACCGTGGTGCGTGACGGCGAGAAAACCCCCGGCAAAGTGGCCATCTACTCCACGTGCTACATCAATTACAACGAACCCGGTATCGGACACGACTTGCTCAAAATTTTGGATCACAACGATATTCCGTATGTGATCGTGAACAAAGAGCAGTGCTGCGGCATGCCCAAACTCGAACTCGGCGATCTGGAATCCGTCAAAGCCTCCAAGGAAGCCAACATTCCGGTGCTGGCCAAATACGCCAAAGAGGGCTATGCCCTCATGGCCGCCGTTCCGAGCTGCGCCTTGATGTTCAAGCAAGAAATTCCGCTCATGTTCCCCGATTGCACCGACACCCAAATGGTCAAGGACGCCATGTGGGATCCCTTTGAGTACTTCATGGCTCGTAAACGCGATGGCCTGCTCAAGACCGAGTTCCCCCAAGCCCTGGGCAACATCAGCTACCAAATCCCCTGTCATGGCCGGGTCCAAAACATCGGCAAGAAGACCGAGGAAATGCTCAAGCTCATTCCCGACACCCAGATCAACACCATCGAGCGCTGCTCGGGTCACGCCGGCACCTACGGTGTGAAAAAAGGTTCTCACGATGTGGCGATGAAGATTGGCAAGCCCGTCTTCAAAGCCATGGCCACCATGAAAGATGGCAGCAAACCCGACTACATCAGCTCGGACTGCCCTCTGGGCGGCCACCACATTGCCCAGGGTTTCGAAGTCAATGACCTGGGCGCCCCTGAACTCAACCACCCCCTCACCCTGGTTCGCAAGGCCTACGGTTTGAAATAAGGAGAATGTCCATGCAATGCACGGGTCACATCACTGCCGATAACCTCATGTCCTTAGAGGCTTACAGCAAATGGCGCAAAGCCCACAAGCCTGAAATCATCGCGCACCGCAAAATGCGCAGCATCTTTTTGGGCGAACATGTGAATGTCCAATTTGAGAGCGAGCAAACCATTCGCTATCAAATTCAGGAAATGCTGCGCATTGAGAAAATTTTTGAAGAAGAGGGTATCCAAAGCGAGATCGACGCCTATGCCCCGCTCATGCCCGATGGCACGAACTGGAAAGCCACCATGCTCATCGAGTACGCGGACATCGCTGAGCGCAAGCGTGAGCTCGCGCGCCTCATCGATATTGAAGACCGCATGTTTGTGGAAGTCGAGGGTCATCCC
Source organism: Limnohabitans sp. (assembly GCA_018883455.1). Taxonomy (GTDB): domain Bacteria; phylum Pseudomonadota; class Gammaproteobacteria; order Burkholderiales; family Burkholderiaceae_C; genus Limnohabitans. The sequence continues at coordinate 2,769 of VEQC01000166.1, forward strand.
CGCGTCTATGCCGTGGCCGACGAAGACCTCGATCGCGAAACCGATGAGAAAACTTCCTCGGTGCATTTCTTGCGTTGGGAATTGACCGCGCCCATGCGCGCGGCTGTGTTGGCTGGGGCCGCAGTCAAACTGGGCTGCGACCACACCCACTACCCCGCGCACCTGCAAATTCCCGCTGACACCTTGGCGAGCTTGGCCGGCGATCTCAAGCCCTGACCCTCTCGCGCTAAAAACAAAGGGCAGGGTGAAGACCCTGCCCTTTTTCGTTGGGAGCTGGCGCTCAGTCGAGTTTGATGCCCACGGTCTTGATCACCTTGGCCCAATCGGCCGATTCACGCTCAACCAAACGCTGGGTGTCGGCTGGGCTCAGGTAGCGGGCCTCAATCCCTGCCGCATCGGCACGCTGGCGCGTCTCAGGCGTTTCCATCGCGCGCTTGGTATCGGCGGCGAGCTTTTGCAGAACTGCCGGCGGTGTGCCGGCTGGCGCGTAGAGCGCCACCCAGGATTCCAATTCAAAGTTGGACAAACCCGCTTCGGCCACCGTGGGCACCTGCGGCATGCCCGGATGGCGGATCTTGCCCGTTACCGCCAGTGCCTTGAGCTTGCCGGCCTGCACATGTTGCATGACCGACGGCGGCGTGGTGATGAAGACTTGCACCTGGCCGGCGAGCACATCGGCAATCGCCTGCCCCGATCCCTTGTAGGGAACATGCACGAGGTCGGTGCCGGTCTGCATCTTGAAAATCTCGGTGCCAATGTGCGAGACCGAGCCATTGCCCTGTGAGGCATAGTTGAGCTTGCCTGGGTTTTGCTTGGCATAGGCGATGAACTCGCGCAGGGTGTTGACCGGCACCGAGGGGTGCACCGCGATCACATTCGTCGCCACCGTGATCAAGCCCACCGGGGTGAGCTCCTTTGGATCCCAGGGCATTTTGTCCATCAGGATGGGATTGGCCACGTGGTAGCCCGAGTAGGACACCAGCAGGCTGTGGCCATCTTTGGGCGCTTTGGCCACTTGAGCGTAAGCAACGTTGCCACTCGCCCCTGGCTTGTTCTCCACCACCACGCTTTGGTTCATGACTTTGGCCAGCGCATCGCCCACCAGGCGCGCCGAGGTGTCCACCAACCCGCCGGGCGGGTTGGGGACCACCAGGCTGATCGGTTTCGTGGGAAAGGCTTGAGCCGCTACCCAGAGGGGCGTGGCGAGCGTGACGGCAGCGAGGCCTTGAACCAATGAACGACGGGTGCACATGTCGGGAACTCCAGCAAAAAAAAGTTAGCGCATGCCCATGCGGGCATCGCGAAAAATGGGACCGGCCTCACGCGGGGTGCAGCGCCAATACTGCGGACTTGCCTGCACGTCGGCTTTGAGGGCGGCCGCCGCCTCCCAACTCCAACGGGGTTTGTAGAGGAAAGCCCGCGCCAAGGCCACCAAATCGGCATCGCCCTGTTGCAACACGGATTCCGCCTCATGGGGCTCTGTGATCAGGCCCACCGCCATCGTGGTGAGGCCGCTGCCCGCACGCACTGCACGGGCCAGCGGCACTTGGTAGAGCGGGCCGAGTGGAATTTTTTGCAAGGGCGACACCCCCGCGGAGGACACGTGCACAAAGTCGGCTTTGGCCGCGCGCAAGGCTTTGGCCAGCGCGATGCTTTGCCCCTCGTCCCACCCCCCCTCGACCCAATCGGTACCGGAGAGGCGCACGCCCACGGCCCCATCGAAAACGGCGCGCACCTGCGCAAACACCTCCATCAACAAGCGGGTGCGGCCCGCAAAATCGCCGCCATAGGCGTCCTGACGCTGATTGGCGAGCGGGGAGAGAAACTGGTGTAGCAAGTAGCCATGCGCGGCGTGCAACTCGATCGCGTCAATGCCCAGCGCTTGGGCGCGACGGGCGGCGTCCACAAAGGCCTGGCGCACGCGTTCAATGTCGGCGAGGCTCATCTCTAGCGGCGGGGGTTCGTCGGGCAGGTGGGGCAGGGCGCTCGGCCCCAGAGGCCGCCAGCCACCGTTCTCGGGGCGAATCAATTGCCCGCCGCGCCAAGGCACTTCACTCGACGCTTTGCGACCCGCATGGGCCAACTGAATGCACACCGGCACCGGTGGCGCAAGACGGCGTGCGCGGGTGAGGTAGTCACCCAGCGCGTTGGCGGTGGCGTCGTCCCAAAGTCCGAGGCAATGCGGGGTGATGCGCCCCTCTGGGGTAACAGCTGTGGCCTCAATGATCATCAAACCCGCGCCGCTGTTGAGCAGTGTCGTCCAGTGCGCCAGGTGCCAGTCTTGGGCCAATCCATCGATGGCCTGGTATTGGCACATGGGCGCGACAACGATCCGGTTGGGCAAGCTCAGCATGCCCCGGGGCGGGGTGAGGGTATAGGGGGTAAAGAGCAGACTCATGGTCGGATTATGACCCTCAACCCCAGGTGTGACAGGGTCAAACGGGCGACAGTTCCCGGATAATTGCACTTTCAGCCTCCAAGCCATCGCCATGCTGTTTCTGCTCTCCCCAGCCAAATCGCTCGATTACGACACGCCGCTGCCCGCGGCGGCCAAGGGCTTGCCAACGACCCAACCGGTCTTCACGCGCCAACCCAAGGCCCTCGTGGAGCGCCTGCGCGAATGCACGCCGGTGCAGGTGGCCGAGCTGATGAGCCTGAGTGACAAACTCGCCGCGCTCAACGTGGCGCGTTATGCCGCTTGGCGTCCCCGCCACACGGGGGCGAACTCCCGCAGCGCCATCTTTGCCTTCAATGGCGATGTGTACGAGGGCTTTGATGCCCAAACCCTCGACACCCGGGCCCTCCAATGGGCGCAGGACCATGTCGCCATCCTCAGTGGTCTCTATGGGGTGCTGCGACCCCTCGACGCCATGCAGCCCCTGACTCTTATCCACATCTCCG
>VEQC01000167.1 GCA_018883455.1 Limnohabitans sp.
AGCGTGAGCAGCGGCGAGTCGTTCGGATTGGGATTGGCCGCCATGGCCAGGGCCGGCTGATTCAAATTGGGCAGGTCGCCCGCCAAGAGCCCGTGTGTGGCGAACACCAGAACCTGTTTGCGTCGCAAGAGTCCCGATTGGTTGCTCTCCAGCACGGATTTTCGGGTGGCCTTGGTGCCCAAGATCAAGTCCTGTTCGGTGTTGCCGTTGAGAATTTTGGCGAGTTGTAAAACCTCATCACGCGTCTCGGGCAAGGGCGGAATCTGTTGGTAAACCGAGTCGAATTCTTGCAAAGGGCCATCCAGCGCCCCCAACGACTGCGTGCTGCGCAGTTTGTTGACGTTGCGCGTACCGCCCTGGACATCGGCAGCGGCCAGCTTCAAATTGAAGACGGGGTCTCCCCAAGCGATCATCGGCTGCTCGGTCAGGTTGACCTTGCCCAAGCGCTTGAGCGACATCCAGCCGTTGGCCGTAGGCACGCTGCTGATGGCCACGTCCTTGATGAGCCAAGCCATTTTTTCAATCTCTTTGTCTTTGCGTGGGTCGCGCAGCAGCACCGCGATGGGAAATTTTGCCAAGGCGCCTGAGGTCGCCACAATCAGGTGGCGCTTGCCCTCGAGCATGCGCTCTTGGGGGGCAATGACGCCTTTATAGATCTGATAGGCCGCATCGGCATCGAATGCGGGGGCCCGCGCGCCGAGTTCAGCCACATCCAGCGTCTTGCGCAACCGTGCCACGAGTTGCTCGGTTCCCTTGTGGTCCAGCTCCCAGCGGTGGAATCCGACTTGCCCCTGGGCATCGATCGCCCAAACATAGGTTCGGTTGGAGACCGAGACGGCCGAGATGAACAGCTCATCGGGCTTGAGCTGCTTGGCAATGTCCTTGGTGGTGGGCGCCTTGGGTTGCAGGAGGGCAAAGTACTCGGGGTAGCTCTTTTGAATTTGTTCTTTGTAATTTTTGCGAAGCTTCTCCAGCTCAATGAGGCGGTTGCGCATTTGAGCCAAGACTTGGGGGTTGCGCTTGGGCTCGCCTTCAATGCCTTGGCTCGTCATGTAACTCATGAGGGCGGAAATCTCGTTCTTCGCATCCTGGTCCTGCCGCACGACATCCGATAGGCCAGGCACGTTCACACTCGAGCGCACAGCCGCGTCGCTCAAGGCCTGCTGCACGGAAGAGGAGTTGAGGTGGTCGGCCATTTGGAAAATGAGCTCGGCGTCCTGTGCATTTGTGGCAGCGGTCTCCGAGAGCAATTCGATGTAACTCTGAAAGATGGTCTTCTTGAGTTGGCGGCGATAGGCGTCTTCGGCAAAATCACCCGTGATGGCATCGGGCGAGGTGATGTTTTGAAAGGCCAGCTCAAATTCGTGTCTTGCCTTGTCTTTTTCGCCGAGCTTGTAGAGGGTTTGCGCATACATGCCCCGCGTGAATGCGGTGAAGTAGTGGCTCGGCCCGTAATTCTCTTCATGCCATTTGAGCGTGAGCTCGAAAATCCGCTTGGACGCATCGAGTCGGCCTGCTTGTCCATAGACCGTCGCGCGCAACCAAGTCTGCCGTGCCAGATTAGATTGGTTGCCCACCTTTTTGACCTCTTGGTCGAAGGCGTCGAGTCGGCGCATGGCTTCTTGCCATTGGCCTAAGCCAGCCAAGCTAATGATGCCCAACTGTTGGCTGTAAATCCAATTGGTATGGCCTTTCTGAAATCCCTGCGCAAGCATGATTTCTTCGAGTCGATCGGCAATGGTTTTGGACTGCTCAAACATTCCCGTGGCGAGACGATGGGCCGAGATGCTTCCGTAGAGTCTGGCCATGTGGTTGTCGTTGAGGCCCAACTCGCGCCCCCATTGCACGGCCTCGCGCAAGGTGGAATCGGCTTGTGCGTATTGTCCGGAAGCGACTTGAATGTCGGCCAAATAGCCGTAGGCAATGATGGCATCGGTCCGGCCAAATTGCTTTTCACGCTCATCCACCAAGCCCTCGTAACGCGCCAACTCACGGCCTTTTTGCACGGCCAGTCGCGCCGCTTGCAAAGACTCTTGCCACTTTCCGGTTCGGCGCAAATAGAAGGATTTACATCGGTTGAATTCCATTTCCGCTTGCACCAGTCGGTAGGGACCGATGCCTGCGCGGGGTACGCTGCCCCATTGTGATTTGATGATTTGCTCCGACTCTTCCAACAAACGGCGCGCGCTTTGCAAATCGCTGTCGTCGATGTAGTTCATGGCGAGCGTGGTGCGAATGCGCACGGCCGCTGGCGGGTATTTGATTTCCTTGATCAGCTGTTGGCCAATCTCATACGCTTCTTGGCGTTTGGCGGTCGAGGCCAGCAGGTTGCGCAGTCGCCAGCGTGCGCCCACGTCGCTCGGGTCGAGGGCCGCCCACTGTCGCAACACCTCCTCGGCCTTGACCTGGTCACCCAAGCGAACAGCCGCCGCATCTTTGAGTTTGAGCAGGTTGATCTTGGTGGCGTTCAAGGCATCTTCGGGAATGGGCTGATCCAGAAGGGCGCGCAGTCGCGTGCGCTCAGCTTCGCTCATGCCCATGCGCGTCAAGTCTTCATCTTGCGCAAGGGCTGCGCCTGTCCAAACCACAAAGAGGAATGCGAGTGTCTTGAGCCAACGTCCGGTTGTATTTCTCATGGTGCCTCTAGCTACTTATCACCCTGAGTATTATTGAAATGCGTCCCAACGTAAGGGCACGCCCAAGAGCTTGATGGAATTGCTCAGGCTTCCCGAGGCATGCCGCTTCCAGGGGGCGTTATGCCCGGAACGGCCCGGGCATGAATGAAATGCAATTACTTTTCGAGCAAAAACCCGAGGGTGGCCTGTTTGCCTTTTTCCACCGTGTCGGGGCTCGAGATGATGTGGTTGGTGCAATCGCTGCGGCCTTTGCAGCCCCCGCGCACGGGGAAGCTGTAGTTGCGACCATGGTCCCACGCGTGGGTGGCTTCGGGGTAGACCACCACCTGAGTGCGCTCGGCCTGTTTGGGGTCGGGAATGCGTTTGACAAAATCTGGGCAGGCATTGGCATCGAGGGCGTCATAACTGTCGCGCCCAGCCGCCAAGATGAGCAAGGGGATGCCCTCCAAACGTTGCAAGTGATCCGAGGGCATACCGGTGAAGATGCGGATGTCCGCCGCTTTGCCCTGCACGGCTTCGGAATAAAACCAACACACCGGATAGAGGGCAACGAGCTTGTGAAACCGCAAGTCGCCCGCTTGGTAATGGTTGTAGAACCAACTGCTGGTGGCATCGATGGTCAAAAAGGACCCGAGCGACATGCCCATGGCCGAGACCTGTTGGATGCCGGGCATTTGCGCGAGGTATTTCAGCCCGCCCATCATGTGGCCGCGCAGCACGAGCGGCGGCGGAGCTGCCGACGTGACGTCAAACATCTTGAGCTCCAAGGTCACGAAACCGCGCTGGGCAAAAAACTCGCCGTATTGCTGCGTGGTGTTGAAGCTAAAACCACCCCCGTGGTGAAGAATCAGCAATGCATGCCCGTTGGGCGTGCCGGCGGGTTTGCGCAGCACCCCCTCGACCTGCTGGACGGGGGTGCCCGCGCCCGTGTCGAAAGGCAATTTCACCCAGGTCTGGGGCCAGGCGGTGAGGGAGGCGAGACCCAAGGCCGCAGTCACCCAGAAATGTCGGATTGTTTTCGTCATGCATGCGGTTATAACAGACCCGGCGCGCGGGAAAGACGCACAATCAGCGTTTTTGAGCCTCCATTGCCAAGACAAGGACTTCCCATGCGCATCCCCGACTGGACCCCCGAGCGAAAACCCCAACCGCAGGATTTGATCGACGCCGTGCTCGCGCGTCGCGGCGGGCAATTCATCAACCTTGACCGCGCGCTGCTTTGGAGCGAGCCGCTCACCCGTGGCTGGATTGTGTATTTCAAAAATGTGCGCACCGGCCTGGCCACCTCGCGCAAGCATTGCGAGTTGGGCATTTGCACCGTGGCCTTGCTCACCGGGGCGCATTACGAGTACCACCACCATGCGCCGGATTTCTTGGCCGCTGGCGGCACCCAGGCCGAACTCGACGCGCTCGACCGCGCGGTGGCTGCCGACCCCTGCGTGGCTGTCACCGATCCAGCGTTGGGCGAACTCGAGCGCTTGGTGGTGCAATACGCCGCCCAAATGACGGTGCGCGTGCGCGTGGAAGACTCCCTCTTTGCCGCACTCTCCCAGCACTTCGACACCACCGGCATGGTCGAGCTCACAGCGGCTATTGCCGCCTACAACATGGTTGCACGGTTTCTCAACGCCTTGCAGATCACGCCCGAAGGCGAGGGTTAATCGGCCTTGATGTTGTTGTCGCGCACAACCTTGGGCCAGATGTCCATTTGTTTCTCGATGAAGGCACGGGCTTGCTCTGGGCTGCCGCCGGTCACGTCAATGCCTTGCGCATCCATCTTCTTGGCGATCTCCGGATTCTTCAAGGCCTTGTTGAGTTCTTCGTTCATGCGCTTGAGGATGTCCGGGGGTGTTTTGGCCGAGGCCAACACGGCCCACCAGGCCGGGGCTTCAAAGCCCGGATAACCATTCTCGGCAATCGTGGGCACTTGCGGCAAGTCTGCCGCGCGCTTGGAGGTGGTCACGGCCAGCGGGCGCATGCGCCCACTGTCGATGTGCGGCTTGGTCACGAACACCGAGCCGATCGAGAGGGGGACATGTCCGGCCACGGCGTCGGTCATGAGCGGGCCCCCCCCTTTATAGGGAATATGCGTCCAGTCGAGTTGCGCGTCCTTGCCGAGCAAGGCCATGGCCAGATGCCCAAGACTGCCGTTGCCAATCGAGCCAAAGCTCACATTGCGCTTGGCTTTGGCCGCGGTCACCACGTCGGCAAAGGTTTTGTATTCCGAGCCCACATGCGTGGCGAGCACCATGGGCGAGGTGCCGATCAGCACCAGCGGGGCGACGTCTTTTTTGCTGTCAAAGGGCATACTCGGCGTGAGGCTTGGGTTCACGCCAAAGGTGTCAAAAACCACCGCGAAGGTGTAGCCATCCGCTGGGGCTTGCACCACCGAGGCCACGCCAATCGTGCCCGAGGCCCCGCCCTTGTTTTCCACAATCACCGATTGACCGAGTTGCTGGGAGAGGGCCGGCGCCAAAATGCGCGCCACCTGATCGACCGAGCCGCCCGGCGGAAACACCGCCACCAAGCGAATGGGCTGGCGTGTGGGCCAAGCCTGTGCATGGGCCGAGAGGGGCAAGAGCATGGTGCCCAAGCAGAGCCCGAGCAGACCGAGCAGGGCGCGCGTGTGGCGGGTCACGCGGGAAGGACGCAAGGGGTTCATGGTGTTTTCCTTGGGGCAGCGCCCCGGAGTAAGTTGATGAGGTGGGGCACATCGGGCAAGGCGTCGCCGCGCCAAACCACGTGCTGGTCTGTGCGGCACAACAACAGTTTGTGCGTGTAGGCAGCGGGGCGCTCGGTTTCGTCGGCCAAGTCAATCAAATTCACGGGCATGCCCCTGGCGCTCGCCGCTTGGAGAAACGGTGTGACATCGGCTTGCGCGTCAAAGCGCAGCAGGTTGTAGCCCGGTCCAAAGCGGTCATAGAGTGATTGGCCATCGCGCAGCCAGAAATGCGGCGCGCGGCAACCCGGCACGGTGGAGGGGG
>VEQC01000168.1 GCA_018883455.1 Limnohabitans sp.
GCTGGAAGGCGAGGACAAAGCGCAGCTCCACGCGCCGATTCAAGCTCGCATCGGCGGGGTCCACCGGGCGCTCGTCGGCATACGAGCTGATGCCAAAAATCGGCTGCTCGCGTTGGTTGCGCAGGTTTTGCAAGCGCTGGCTCCCCAGCGCCTTGAGCACCGCGCGGGCGCGGTCGAGCCCCAGATGCCAGTTTGAGTAGTCTCCGCGCTGCAAGGGCACGGAGTCGGTATGGCCCTCGATGAGGATGGTTTCAATCTCCACCTGTTGCGGATTGGGCGGGCAGCCCTCGATGGATTGGCGGCGTTGCGAATACACATAGCAGGGCAGCAAGGCCTGCAATTGTTCTCCGGCGAGGCGCAAGGTCTCCACGCCCTGCGGCTCCAAATCCGGCCGCCCGCGGGCAAACAGCGTGTCGGCCGGCAGGGTGATCACCCCGGAGGCCTGGTTGATCGTCACGGGCACGCCGGCGGCGCGCAGGCGCTGACCAATGGTTTGCACCACCAGGGCGAGCGGGTCGGGGGGCGCCTGCGGCGCGGGCTCGGGCTTGCGCGCGAGCAACACCATCACCATCACGATGAAGATGAACAACAGGCCAATCATCAAGTCGCTGGCCGAGGCCATGTAGCCCGATTCGTCGGCAGACTCCGAGGGGTGCGTGGGGCGTTTGCGTCGCAGGGGTAGCATGTTCGTGACCGATTCAGCCGCGCTTGGGCAGTGCGTCCACAAATTCGTCGAGCACTTCTTCCAGATTGCTGATGCTGCCCCCCAGTTGGTTGACGGCCTGGGCCAGGTGCTGATCCATCTTCACGTGCAGATCCGCCACTTGGGTGCTGTATTGGCCCACGCCTTCGGTGAGGGACTGCACGGTGGCGGTCAGGGCTTGTTGGGCGTCTTGCAATTGGCCGCGCACGGTCTCCAGCGCCTCTTGCAGGCGTTGCCCGCCGTGGGCCAATTGCTCGGCCGAGGTGTTTTGCAAACCCACCGCACGCTCGATGCGCTCGGCCGCTTGGGCAAAGTGGGTGGCGGTTTGTTCAATCTGCCCCATGGCTTGCTGCAAATGGCCCAGCGTGCCTTGCAACTGGCCCAGCCCCGTGCCCAATCCCGAGGAGGCCTCGCCCAGCTGTCGCGCTTCGTCCAGCCGCGCCTGTGCCGCGCGCGCCGAGGATTGATCCAGCTCCTGGAGGGTGCCGCGCAAGGTTTGCACCATCTCGCCCAAGCCTTGCGTGGCATCCTGAAACGAGGCCAAGCCCTGCAAGCGGTCAAATGCAGGTTGCAACTCGCGCGTCATGGCTGCGCTCACATCCTGCGCCAACGCCTCTTCCAAGTTCTTGAGATGGCGTGCCTGCTCGCGGTTCTCCTGCAACAAGGCCTCAAAGAGCGAGAGCTGAACCCGCACGCTCAACTCGGCCGCGTTGTCGGGCAAGACCGCGCGCAAATGGTGGCACCACTCATCCAAACTCGCTTGCAGGCTCTCGAGAGCAACTTTGGCGCGCCAGTTCCACACCAACGAAGCGAATAAACCCGCAATGGACGTGATGAACTTCCCCCCCGCCGTGGCGATGAGGCCTTGCAAGGCTTGGTCTTGCTGGCGCGAAGTGGCATCGAGCGCTTGTAATGCCACCCCGGCTTGCTGGAGCGCGATGGCCAAAAAGATGAAGGTGCACATCAGACCAAAGCCGATGAGCAGGTTGGGCATGGTCTCAAACAAAGCGAGGTTCACGCGCCCCCCCACGACATCGCGCAGCGTCCATTGCTCCGCGTGGCTGCGCAAGCTGGCATGGCGCACGGCGCCATCGGTGGCGGGCAAGGCGATCATGCCGGCCTCGGTCTCACGCAACAGAAAACGCAACTGGGGGTCTTGGGTCTCGCGCAGGCAGGCGCGCAATATTTGCGGCGCCTCGGCACTGGGTTGGGCGACCAAGCGTGCGCGCAAGTCGTCCATGGCGCGGCGGATGCGGCGAATGCGGCTGGCGCTGGCACCAAAACGCCAAACCGAAAACAACAAAATCCCAATGGCGATGAGCAGCGGGATCCACAGGGCATCGAGCGAGGCCGACAAATGAGAAGGAGTCATGCCCCTATTGTGAACAATTGACCTGGGATAGGCTGAGTACCTAAGTATCCAGCCCGCCGCTGCGGCGCACGGTGCGCGCGCAGGCCTGCCACAGAACCGCGGGTTGCGGCAACCACAGGCTCAAGGTTTGGCGCGCCCGCGTCATGCCGGTGTAGACCAACTCTCGCGTGAGCACGGGGGCCTCGACGTCTTGCGGCAACACCAGCAACACATGGCCAAACTCCGAGCCTTGCGATTTGTGCACGGTCAGGGCAAAGACCGTCTCCACCAAACCCAGTCGGGCTGGCGAGACCCAGTGCACACCGCCTTTGCCGTTGGCAAAAGCCACGCGCAATTGCCCATCGGCGGTGGGCAAGGTCAGACCAATGTCCCCGTTCATGCGTCCCAAGGTGTAGTCGTTGCGGGTGACCATCACCGGACGTCCCACGTACCACTCCTGACCGGGGCGTCCCAGCCCCAGCGCTTTGGCAATGCGGTGGTTGAGCTGCGCCACGCCCCAAGGGCCCTCGCGCAAGGCGCACAAAACCCCAAAGCGCGCGAAGGCGGCCAAGAGCGACAGCGCTTTGGCGTCATCGCAAGCCTCACCCCCCAGAGGGGCTTGCAAGCCTTGCCACCAATCGGCCCAGCCCTGCTGCAAGAGCGGACGCAGAGCGCCCGCATGGCCTTCACCGCTCAAGGGCCAACGCTGCACGCGGTCTTGCCCCTGGGCTTGCCATTCGAGGGACTCGAGCGAGTCCCACAGCGCGGGTAAGGCTTCTGGAGACTCCTGCACCGCCCGCGCCCAAGCGCCAATGCCGCCATCCGGGCGAAATCGATGGCTGTGCGTGAGCCGCACGGTGTAGGGTGCGAGCCATGGGCTCTGCCCGAGTTGGGTGAGCACGGCCCCCGCTTCGACCGAAGCCAGTTGATCGCGATCCCCAAGCAGAACCAAACGCGCGTGAAGGGGCACGGCCGCAAGCAAGCGCGCCATCATTTCGAGGTCAATCATGGACGCCTCGTCCACCACCACCACATCCGTGGCCAGGGTATGGTCCTCGGGCACGCTTTGCAGCAGCCGATGCAAGGTTTGCACGTCAGCAGGAATGTGCGCGCGCACGGCCTCGGGCAAATCCTGGCGCGCCTGGGCAATCGATTCACCCAAGCGCGCCGCGGCTTTGCCTGTGGGCGCGGCAAGATGAATGCGCAGCGCGCTCGCCCCAGGGCCTTGGCCCATGAGCAAGAGGGCCAGCAGGCGCACCACCGTGGTGGTCTTGCCCGTGCCAGGCCCGCCCGTGATCAGGCTCACGCGGGTATGCGCCGCCAGGCGACACGCCTCGCGTTGTTGCGCACTGTGGGCGAGTGGCGCAAAGAGCGTCTTGAGCGAATCTTCTACCGCTTGGGGCGGCTCTGGAGGGGCTTGCAAGCGCGCGAGCAAAGACGCCCGAATGCTTTGCTCGGCTTGCCAAGCGCGTCTTAGATACAAGCGCGAGAACCCCTCACCGTGGACCCATACCAAGGGGCTGTCTGCACCGACGATCCAGGGACAGTCGGCCACGCCAGCCGCCACATCCGCCGGCAAGCGCTGGACTTGCCCGGGCAACCAGCCTAACCAGTCGGCGGGGTTGTCTTGCAAACCCAGTAAATCCAAACACGCATGGCCCCGCCCCCACTGGTGGGCGGCGAGGGCGGCGAGCCAGCGATGTCGATCATCCGTGCTGGGCTCGCGCATTTGCAAGCACAGGGCAAAGGCCACTTCGCTCGCTCGCAAGGGCGTGCCCAGGGCTGGTGGCCATTCGTGAACCAGGGCTTGCAAGCGCATCATGGCTGCGCTCCCGAATGTGCCTGGGCGGGGGCGCCCAAGGAATCATCCAGCGTCACCAGCAAGGACTGCGGGGGGCGCAAGGTGATGAGCCCCTGTCCCGGTGCACGCGCGCCCCGCACAAACCAGTAAGCCGCGCCGCCCATGTGCCGCGAATAGTCATAACCGGGCAGACGAGCGCGCAACAACCGGTGCAAGGCCAGCACGTAGAGCACGGCTTGCAGGTCATAGCGTTTGTCGACCATGGCTTGTTGCAGGGTGGGCGCGTTGTAGTCCTCCAAGCGGTTGGATTTGTAATCCATCACCCAGTAGCGGCCCGCATGGCAGAACACCAAATCCATGAATCCGGTGAGCAAGCCCTCGAGTTGTTGAGGCTTGAGGGCCGGGCGCTCGAGTTCGCGCCAAATGGCCTGTTGAACCCAGGCGTCGAGATCGTCCGCCCGCACGGCTTGGGTGGGCAGACTAAAGCCCATCTCCGGCCAGATCGCGTCGGCCTGGAGCGCGCTCAATTGCAGAGGCGTACCCTCGAGCGAGAGGGGGCAGGTGATCAATTCGCGCAACCAAGGCTCCAGCTGGGCTTGTGCATCGGCCTTCAAGGGGGTGAGCAAGGTTTTGCGCTGGCACCAATCGCGCCAAGCTTGGGCTTGCCAGGGGGCGACGGTGTCGCGGGCCAGGGGCCAATCCTGTTGGGCTTGCCACTCCAGCAAGTCGTGCAACAAGGTGCCGTAGCGTGCACCTGCGGGAAAGCCTTGCCAAGGCAGATCCGCACGGAGCTTTCCGGGCTCCGGGGCGTCTTGTGCATCGGTGAGCGCGTCAGCCAAAGCCTCCTCGCCCGCGCTGGTGGTCTCTAGCCCCCGCGTGAGCGCGCTAAAACTCGTGCTGCCGCCCTCGCGCATGTGGGTACGCTTTGGCGTTCGCGCTGCGCGCCCGCCATCGTCCGCAGCGGGCGCTTGGTAGATGGCGCCTGTGGGCTCGGGCAATTCGGCCAGCGAGATATCAGGGTGTTGGCAACGGTGCGCTAACTGCGTCCACAAATCGCCTGCCTGCTGGCGTTCCAACAACCGCGACAAGGCACTCAGGCGCACAGGCGGGCCTTTGATCACATCCTGGTGGCTCTCGCACACCCCCATCCACAAACCCTCCTGGGCCCGCGTCATGGCCACATAGAGCAAGCGCATGTCCTCCTCGCGCGTGGACTGCGCCCCTTCGTCGTCGTCCTTGGGGTCTTTGCGGGCGGAAAACAGGCCCACAAAGGGCAAGAAGACCAGCGGAAACTGCAAGCCCTTGCTCATGTGGTAGGTGAGGATTTGCACGCATTCGGCATCGGTCTCGAGCCGCACCCGAAGCCCATCGGCGTCGCCACTGGGCTGCAGGGTTTGCTCCCCCAGCCAGCGCGCCAGCGCCGCCAAATCATGGGGGTTGGCTTGGGCTTGCAGCAATTCACCCAAATGGAGCACGTGGCTCAAGCTGCGTTCAGGCTCCGCTTGTTGGAGCAGACGGCTGGCGGCACCGCTTTCGATCAGCCAGCGCACGAGCATGGGCAACACCCCTTGACGCTGACCAATGTCCTGCCAGCGTTGGCATTGCATGACCAAGGCATCCCACTGCGCTTCGTCTTGAATGCAGGCCTCGACCGCTTCCAAGGGCAGGCACCAGGTGCGACTGGCCAAGGCCGCGCGCAGTGCCGATCGCTCGCGGGGGTGGGCGAGCGCCTCCAACAAACACCAGATG
>VEQC01000169.1 GCA_018883455.1 Limnohabitans sp.
AGTCCGGCCTGCGCGGCCGTGGCGGCGCTGGTTTCCCCACCGGCCTCAAGTGGAGCTTCATGCCGCGTCAGTTCCCCGGTCAGAAGCACCTGGTGTGCAACTCCGACGAGGGCGAGCCCGGCACCTGCAAGGACCGGGACATCATGCTCTACAACCCGCACACCGTGATCGAAGGCATGGCCATTGCCGCCTACGCCATGGGCATCAGCGTGGGCTACAACTACATCCACGGCGAGATCTTCCAGACCTACGAGCGCTTTGAAGCCGCGCTCGAAGAAGCCCGCGCGGCGGGTTACTTGGGCGACAACATCCTTGGCAGCGGATTTAACTTCCAGCTCCACGCCTCGCATGGTTTTGGCGCCTACATCTGCGGCGAGGAAACCGCCTTGCTCGAATCGCTCGAAGGCAAGAAGGGCCAGCCGCGCTTTAAGCCGCCGTTCCCGGCGAGCTTTGGCCTCTACGGCAAGCCCACCACCATCAACAACACCGAGACCTTTGCGGCCGTGCCCTGGATCATCCGCAACGGCGGCCAGGCCTACCTCGAGTGTGGCAAGCCCAACAACGGGGGCACCAAAATCTTCTCCGTCAGCGGTGACGTGGAGCGCCCGGGCAACTATGAAATCCCCATGGGCACGCCCTTTACCAAGCTGCTTGAGCTCGCCGGTGGCATGCGCGGGGGCCGCGCGCTCAAGGCGGTGATTCCTGGCGGCTCCTCCGCCCCGGTTTTGCCCGCTTCCATCATGCTCGACATCACCATGGATTACGACAGCATCGCCAAGGCCGGCTCCATGCTCGGCTCCGGTGCCGTGATCGTGATGGACGAGACGCGCTGCATGGTCAAGAGCCTACAGCGCCTCTCCTACTTCTACCAGCACGAGTCCTGTGGCCAGTGCACGCCCTGCCGCGAGGGCACGGGTTGGCTCTGGCGCATGGTCGATCGCATCGAGAACGGCCAGGGCCGCGAGAGCGATCTGGCCCTGTTGGACAACGTGGCCGAGAACATCATGGGGCGCACCATTTGCGCCCTGGGTGACGCGGCGGCCATGCCGGTGCGCGGCATGCTCAAGCACTTCCGCGCCGAGTTTGAACACCACATCACGCACAAGACCTGCATGGTCCCGGCGTATGTCTGAGAGACGGAATAGCCATGGTTGAAATTGAAATCGACGGCAAGAAGGTAGAGGTCCAAGAGGGCTGCATGGTCATGCATGCGGCCGAGAAGGCCGGTACCTACATCCCGCACTTTTGCTACCACAAGAAGCTCTCCATCGCCGCCAACTGCCGCATGTGCTTGGTCGAGGTGGAGAAGGCCCCCAAGCCCATGCCCGCCTGCGCCACGCCGGTCACGCAGGGCATGATTGTGCGCACCAAGTCCGACAAAGCCATCAAGGCGCAAAAGTCGGTCATGGAGTTCTTGCTCATCAATCACCCCCTCGATTGCCCGATCTGTGACCAAGGAGGCGAGTGCCAGCTGCAAGACCTCGCAGTGGGCTACGGTGGCTCCAAGTCGCGCTACGAAGAAGAAAAGCGCGTGGTCTTTCACAAGGACGTCGGCCCCCTCATCTCCATGGAGGAGATGAGCCGCTGCATTCACTGCACCCGCTGCGTGCGCTTTGGCCAAGAAATTGCCGGCGTGATGGAGTTGGGCATGTCCAACCGCGGTGAGCACTCTGAGATCGAAACCTTTGTCGGCCAGAGCGTGGACTCCGAGCTCTCGGGCAACATGATCGACATCTGCCCCGTGGGTGCGCTCACCTCCAAGCCCTTCCGCTACCAGGCCCGCACCTGGGAGCTCTCGCGCCGCAAATCGGTCTCGCCGCACGACGCGACGGGCGCCAACCTCATCGTGCAGGTCAAGAACAACCAAGTCCTGCGCGTGGTGCCCCTGGAGAACGACGCGGTCAACGAGTGCTGGATTGCCGACCGTGACCGCTACAGCTACGAAGCCCTCAACAGCGAAGACCGTTTGCGCCAGCCCATGATCAAGCAAGACGGCCAGTGGCGCGAAGTCGATTGGCAGACCGCTCTTGAGTACGTGGCCAATGGCTTGCAACAAATTCGCCAACAGCACGGTGCAGAGGCCATCGGCACGCTCGCGAGCCCGCACAGCACTGCGGAAGAATTGTTCTTGGCCGCCGCGCTCACGCGCGGCCTGGGCAGCCCCAACATCGACGTGCGCCTGCGCGCGGCCGATTTCCAGCACGATGGCCACGCACGTTGGCTGGGCACCTCGGTGGCCTCGCTCTCCGAGCTCCAGCGCGTCTTGGTCATTGGCGGCAACCTGCGCAAAGACCAGCCCTTGCTCGCCCAACGCATTCGCCAAGCCGCCCGTCGCGGCGCGCAAGTGCACGCCCTCAACGCCCAAGTGCAAGACTGGGCGCTGCCCGTGGCAAACACCTTCGTGGCCGCTTCCTCGCATTGGGTGCAAGCGCTCGCCGATATCGCCGCAGCCGTGGGCGCGGCCACTGGCCAAGCCAGCCCGGTCGCGGGTAACGCGAGCCAGCCAGAGGCCCAAGCCATCGCCAAGTCGCTGCTGAGCGGCGCGAACAAGGCCATTCTGCTGGGCAACGCCGCCGCTCACCACGCCAAAGCATCGAGCTTGTTGAGCTTGGCCAACTGGATCGGTCAGCAAACCGGCGCCACGGTGGGCTTCTTGGGTGAAGCCGCCAACACCGTGGGCGCGCAGCTCGTGGGCGCATTGCCCAAGGGCGGGCTCCACGCCGCGCAAATGGCCAAGGGTGGCTTGAAAGCGGTGCTGCTCCTGCAAGTCGAGCCCCAACACGACATGGCCCAAGGCGCCGCCGCGCACACCGCCATCGGTCAAGCCGAGATGGTGGTGTCGCTCTCGCCCTTCAAAACCAACCTCGACATTGCCGATGTGCTCTTGCCCATCGCGCCCTACACCGAGACCGCCGGCACCTTCGTCAACACCGAAGGCCGCGCGCAGAGCTTCCACGGCGTGGTCAAGCCCCTGGGCGAGACCCGTCCGGCCTGGAAGGTCTTGCGCGTGTTGGGCAATTTGCTCGACGTGCCGGGCTTTGATTTCGAGACGATTGAGGCGGTGCGCGCCCAAGCCTTGCCGGCCGATGTGGCTGCGCACCTCTCGAACCAATGCAGCGCTGCCATTGACGTGAGCCCCGCCGCCGGCGAGCCCGTGAGCGCGGCCATTTATCAATTGGACGCGCTCGTGCGTCGCTCGCCGTCCTTGCAGATGACGAGCGATGGCCGCGCCGCCCAGGGAGTGCAGTGATGGTTGAAACCCTCTACAACACCGGTCTGACCCTGCTCGACGACGCTTGGTGGTCCACCCTGGCTTGGCCGGTGGTCTGGAACCTCATCAAGATCGTGGCCGTGCTCTTGCCGCTCTTGCTGTGCGTGGCCTACCTCACGCTGTGGGAGCGCAAGGCCATTGGCTTTACCCAGATTCGCCTGGGCCCCAACCGCACGGGCCCCTGGGGTCTGCTCCAGCCCATTGCCGACGCGCTCAAGCTCCTGACCAAGGAAATCATCTTGCCCGCGCGCGCGAGCACGGGCTTATTCTTCATTGGCCCGATCATGACCATCATGCCCGCGCTCGCCGCATGGGCGGTGGTGCCCTTTGGGCCCGAGGTGGCGCTGGCCAACGTGAATGCGGGCTTGCTCTTTCTCATGGCCATCACCTCGCTGGAGGTCTACGGCGTGATCATCGCCGGCTGGGCCTCTAACTCCAAATACGCCTTCTTGGGCGCCATGCGCGCCTCAGCGCAAATGGTGAGCTATGAATTGGCGATGGGCTTTTGCTTTGTGATCGTGCTCATGGTCACGGGCAGCCTCAACATGACCGACATCGTCATGAGCCAAGGCAAAGGGCAGGGCGTTGACATGGGCCTGAACCTGTTGTCCTGGAACTGGCTGCCGCTGTTGCCGATTTTTGTTGTCTACTTCATCTCGGGCCTGGCCGAGACCAACCGTCACCCCTTTGACGTGGTCGAGGGCGAGTCGGAAATCGTTGCCGGCCACATGATCGAGTATTCGGGCATGGCCTTTGCCATGTTCTTCTTGGCCGAATACGCCAACATGATCTTGGTCTCCATGCTGAGCGTGATCATGTTCCTCGGGGGCTGGCTCGCACCGTTTGACCACCCGATGCTCAACTGGATTCCGGGCTGGATTTGGCTCGGTCTCAAGACCTTCGTGGTCGTGACCCTCTTCCTGTGGGTGCGCGCGACATTCCCGCGCTACCGCTATGACCAGATCATGCGTCTGGGCTGGAAGGTTTTCATACCAGTCACCTTGGTGTGGCTGTTGGTGGTGGGGATCTGGATCCAGACCCCCTGGAACATTTGGCCTTGATTGCGGAGCCTGTGATATGACCACGACGACCCAATCCGTTCCCTTCTCCCTGCGGGATTTCCTCTCGAGCTTCTTGCTCATCGAGCTCTTCAAGGGCATGGCGCTGACCGGGCGCTACATGTTCTCGCGCAGCATCACGGTGCAGTTCCCCGAAGAGAAAACCCCCCAGAGCCCGCGCTTTCGCGGCCTGCACGCCCTGCGCCGTTATGAAAACGGCGAAGAGCGCTGCATCGCCTGCAAATTGTGCGAAGCCGTCTGCCCGGCCATGGCCATCACCATCGAGTCCGATGTGCGCGCCGATGGCACCCGCCGCACCACGCGCTACGACATCGATCTGACCAAGTGCATCTTCTGCGGCTTTTGCGAAGAGAGCTGCCCGGTGGACTCGATCGTTGAGACCCACATCTTCGAGTACCACGGTGAGAAGCGGGGCGACCTGTACTTCACCAAGGAGATGCTGCTGGCCGTGGGCGATCGCTACGAAACCCAGATCGCAGCCAACAAGGCGGCCGACGCCAAATACCGTTGAGAGCCCAGTCATGAACGTTCAATCGGCTTTTTTCTACCTGTTTTCAGCGATTCTGCTGTTCGCGGCGTTTCGCGTGATCACGGCGCGCAACCCCGTGCACGCCGCGCTCTACCTGGTGCTCGCGTTCTTCCAAGCCTCGGGCATCTGGATGCTTTTGCGCGCAGAATTCCTCTCCATCTCGCTCGTGCTGGTCTACATCGGCGCGGTCATGGTGCTCTTTCTCTTTGTGGTGATGATGCTCGACATCAACCTCGATTTGCTGCGCCAGGGCTTTTGGAACCACTTTCCACTCGCCGCCACGCTCGGCGCGGTGGTCGCGCTCGAACTCGCTGCAGTGGTCATGACAGGTTTTCGCGTTTACACGCCCCAGCCCGTGCCCACCGACCTCTCCAACACCCATGCGCTGGGCATCGTGCTCTACACCGAGTACCTCTATCCGGTGCAAATTGCGGCGGTCATTCTGCTGGTGGCTTTGATTGCCGCCATCGCGCTCACCCTGCGTGAGCGCAAGGACTCCAAGGCGCAAAACCCGGCCGACCAGGTGCGCGTGCGCGCCCAAGACCGGGTGAGCCTGGTCAAGATGGACCCGGTCAAACCCACCCCCGCCCCTGAAGCGGCCCCAGAGGAGAAACAGCCATGATCAGCCTCGGACACTACCTCACCC
>VEQC01000170.1 GCA_018883455.1 Limnohabitans sp.
GCGCAGGCTCTCCTGAGAATCGCCGTGAGCGGGTAAGAGGCCGAAAAATCGTCCTGTTGTAGAATCTTACGCTTGGTTCGGGGTGTAGCTTAGCCTGGTAGAGCGCTACGTTCGGGACGTAGAGGCCGGAGGTTCGAATCCTCTCACCCCGACCAAACTTGCTTAAGTTTAGGTCTTCGGTGCCGATTCTGCGTCAAATGAATTTGCCGAATTGCGCCTCATGAGTACCCTCTCCCAACCCTTTTCTTTGCTCCAGTGGTGTCCCACACGCCAAGCTTGGGGCTGGGCGGTGCTTGTGCTTTGTTTGGGTTTGCTCGGCGGTTGCGGCGGTGGAGGCGGGGGTTCTGCCACCAATGCGGCACCCACGCCACTGAGTCTTGATTTGCAGCCCAGTGCGGGATTAACCACCACCATCACAGCCGGCACCACTCTGGTGTTGGTGCCCACATACCCCAGCTCGGTCAGCAGCGCGGTGCTGAAGTGGAATGATGGCACCGCCAAATCAACGGCGGTGAGTGCTTCGGGTGCCCCTGTGACGATTGGCAGCTCGCTGGCGAGTAGTGCCATACCCTATGTATTCACATTGGAAGTGACTTATCAAGACCCGACGGTGCTGCGCCCGAGCTTGTTAACGCAAACCCAAACGCTCAGCGTCACCGTGAATCCCGCCCCGGCGGCCAAGTTATTAACAACGGGTAGCTTGATCACGGGACGCTCAGATTTCACGGCCACCATGTTGACCAATGGCACTTTGCTGGTTGCCGGTGGGGTGAGCAGCACGGGAACCGTGTTGAAGTCAGCCGAAATTTACGATCCTGTGACGGGCAAATGGACCGCTACAGGTGAGATGAAATCAGCCCGTCGAGGCCACGCCGCCAGCCTCTTGCCGGATGGACGGGTTCTGGTGAGCGGGGGCTTCGATGGCACGACTGCTGTGACCGCGCTGAACAAGGCCGATATTTACGACCCTGCCACTGGTATTTGGTCTGCTACGGGTACGTTGATTCAGGCCCGTCGAGGTCACACCAGCACCTTGCTGAACAACAAAAAGGTGTTAATTGTTGGCGGCAATGTGAGCAGTGGAAATGGTACTTTCGCTGAGCTTTACGATGCTGACCCCGGCTCAGACACTTTTGGAACATTCATTGAAACCGAGGCTAATCTTCTGCCACGACAAGGTCATACTGCAACCCTGCTGTGGGATGGGCGAGTCTTAATCGCCGGCAGAAGTAATGCAGATGGTGTCACCCTGTGCGCGAATGATGACAATATCCCGGTGGCCTGTTCTAGCCCCTCCTACAATAAGAATATCGACAGCGGTAGAACCACTGAAATATACGACCCTTCCGCGACACAGAATCTCTGGTCATATGGCCCGACCATGGCACACGCCCGCTACAACCACACCAGTACGACGATGGGCACCGCCCGGCGTTTATTGATCTTGGGAGGATTTGGCTCGGGAGCCAGTACCGGGGAGGTGATCATCGTGCCGGATGCTCTGGCAACGACAACAGCCAACTTGGTACTCAAATCGGTGACTGGACTGAATTTGGTCAAGCCTGTGGCCTACCACAACACCCTTTACCTACCCGCATCCAGCGACAACGCCTCGCCTTTTCAGTTTTTGGTGGTGGGCGGATACAACCTTGGCGACGGGTCTCTTTCGATTTTGCAACGATTCACCATCACCGAATCTTCCGGGACATTCAGCAGTAACGCAACGAGCACCAACTCGCTGCAACTCAATACCCCACGGGCGATGCACACGAGCGCACGACTCAATAACGGTTCTGTGGTCATTCTTGGCAACTACTACACCTCAACGGGTACGGTCACCGGTACGGTTGAAATCTGGTCGCCCTGAATGAGGTCTGCATGCCCACAGTTGCATTCTCCACAATGTCTTTGGAAGGAAATCCACATGAAATCCCTTGTCACACTGACTTCGCTTTGCCTGCTGGCGAGCTCGGCCTTGGCTCAACCGAGCCGGTCTGAAGACCGGTATTTTGAGGGGGTAAATCTGAGTCTTGGCGCTGCCACTGCGCAATCCAAGACCCAAGGAGCCTCCGCCAACAGCGGCTTTGCCCAAGCCAAAGTAAATTACACCTTCGCGCTCTCGCACCCGGTGAAGTTAGGCCTGACCGCCACCGCCGATTTGGGCAATGCGCGCCTCTCCGCCACGGAAACCTGGGCCGCAGGCAACCTCTCGGAGGTGAGTCTGGAGCCCGGGATCTTGCTCATCAGCAACGGCCTGTTGTACGCCAAGATTGGCACCCATCGCGGGCAGTACGAGACCGCAGGCGCCACGCGTAGCTTCTCGGGCAGCGCGACGGGCTTGGGCTACAAGCACTTTGTGCATGGCTCGACCTTTTTGCAGATCGAGTTCACGCAACGGCGCGCCAACAACGTGCTCATTACCACCAATACGCAGAATTTCACGCAAAACACCGGCGCTCTGCTCCTGGGCACCAACTTCTGATGCCCCATTGGGGGAAGTGGGACACCACCCCCCTCAAGCGCTAGGTGAGGCCTAACCCGCCTTGGGCAAGCCGATCGCAGAATGGGGCATGCTTGAACGCCCTTTGATCCGCACGGCACGTCCGCGTCACCCCGACATTTCGGTGGTACGCCACCTCGATGCCCTCTTTGATCGCGCGCTCCTGCAGCGCGCGTCTGATTTGCACTTTGAGCCATATGCCGAGGGTCTGCGCGTGCGCGCCCGAATCGATGGCTTGTTGCATGAGATGGCCGTGCACGAGTTGTCGCTGCGCGACGCCATGATCACGCGCTTGAAAGTGCTCGCGCGCATGGACATTGGCGAGCGTCGCTTGCCGCAAGATGGACGCATGCGCATCACGCACCAAAACCAGGCCATTGACTTGCGGGTAAGCGCCTTGCCTACGGTCGAAGGCGAAAAGCTCGTGGTGCGCCTCCAACCCATTGACACAGAACCACCCCAGCTGACTGACTTAGGCCTGTGGCCCAGCGACTTGGCGTGTTTAAAGCGCGTGTTACACAACGGCCAGGGTTTGGTGTTGGCCACCGGTCCCACAGGTTCTGGCAAAACACGCACCCTCTATGCCTGTTTGCATGCCTTGCACCACCCCCAGGTCAACCTCACCACGGTAGAGGATCCGGTGGAGATTCAATTCCCCGGCATCCATCAGGTGAGCGTGAATGAGCGGGCAGGTTTGGGTTTTGCCAACACGCTGCGCGCCTTGTTGCGGCAAGACCCGGATGTGCTGATGGTGGGTGAAATTCGTGATCTGGAAACCGCGCAAATCGCTTTACAGGGCGGCCAAACTGGACACTTGGTGCTCTCGAGCGTGCACACCAATGATGCGCCCAGCACGCTCTTGCGGCTTTTACACATGGGCCTGCCCGCGTATCAAGTGGCCGCGAGCGTGCGCTTGATCATCGCGCAACGCCTCTTGCGCCGGCTCTGTGAACACTGCAAAACACCCCAACCCACCCCGCCCACGGGCTCCGGTGAGGAACTTCCCGTGCACTTGGGAGCTTGCGCGATTTATCAGCCCGTGGGATGCGCGCATTGCCGCCAAGGGTATCGCGGACGGGTGGGTGTGTTTTCCTTGCTGCTCGTGAGTCCCGGTCTGCAAGACGCCTTGCTGCAAAACCCCTCACTGCAAGCCTTGACGCAGCAGGCCGCGCGCGAAGGTATGCCCACCCTGCGCCAAGCCGCCTGGGCACAAGTGGCGGCGGGGCAAACCAGCGTGGCCGAAGTCCTGTTGCAAACGCCCGACGACGAGGGGCCAGGGCATGGGGGCGTCTGATCGTCACCGCGCCCGCCACTTGCGCCAGCTCGCAACCCTGCTGCGCATGGGTGTGCCGCTGGTGCAGGCGCTTGCCTGGCTGGAGCGTGGTCCTTTTGCCGTGCGCGAGCGGCTGCAGTGGAGCCAGGTGCGGCAAGGAGTGGAGCAAGGTTTGCCCCTGAGCCGAGCCCTCCAATTGCATGCCCAACTCACGACGGTGGAGGCCCAATGGTTGGTCGCGGGCGAGCTCAGTGGCCAGCTGGATGACACGCTTGAGCGTTTGGGACGCTCACAAGACGCTCGGGACGCCTGGCGACGACGCTTGCGCCAAGCAGCGGCTTACCCCCTGATGGTCCTCGCGGTAGCCGTTGGGGTGAGTGCGTGGGTATTGGTCGCGGTGGTGCCCACCTTTGAGGGCTTGTTTGCGGGCATGAACAGTGCGCTGCCGCCCCTCACCCAGCGCGTACTCGACTTGAGCCAAACCCTGCGCGCCCAGCCCGCGCTTTTTCTGGCGTGCCTCGCCAGCGTGGCCTTGGCTGGCGGGCTGCTCTTGCGCCATCCGCGTGGGCGTTGGGGCCTGCAGCAATTGGCCTTGCGCTTGCCCGGTGTGCGCCAGTGGATTGCTTTGCACCAGGTGGGTCTGTGGAGTCGTAGCTTGGGGGCTCTGTTGCAATCGGGCATGGGCATTGACACCGCCTTGACCGCCACCGCCGGGCTGTTGAGCCACCCGCAGTACCGGTGGGTCTGTGGTGAAATGGCGATCCAAATGCGCCAAGGTCTCACCCTCAGTGCTTGCCTCCAACGACAAGCCACCCTCTTTCCGCCCCTGGCTATCGAATTGTGTGCGGTTGGAGAGCAATCGGGCACGCTGCCCCTTGTCTTGGAAAATCTGGCGCAGGCGCTAGAGGCGTCTTTGGATGAGCAGGTGCAGCAGTGCACGCGCTGGATTGAACCGGCTCTGCTGCTGTGGGTTGGGGTTGTGGTGAGCGTGTTGGTGCTCGCCCTCTACCTTCCCTTGTTTGAAATGGGACATGCGTTATGAGCGCGGATGGGTTTTGGTGGGTGGTTTTCGGTGTACTGGGTTTGTGCGTGGGCAGTTTGGCCAATGTGGTGCTCTATCGCTGGCCACGGCAATGGGGGGGCCAAACGGACTTGGGATTGTGGCGCCCCGCTTCGCACTGCCCGCAGTGTCAAACGCCGCTCAAAGCTTGGATGTTGATCCCCCTGCTCTCTTGGTGGGTCTTGCGCGGTCGTTGCGCGCGTTGCGCGAGCCCAATTGCCTGGCGTTATCCCCTGATGGAGGCGGCCTCTGGACTGGTTTGGTTGGGCTGTATCTGGCGATGGCCAGCCCCCCTGGAGGCCGTTTGCTGGGCCCTCGCGGGGAGTTTGCTGCTGACTGCGGCGGTACTGGATTGGCAAACCACCTGCCTTCCACATGGCTTGACGCAGCCCCTGCTCTGGGGTGGGCTCATGGCCAGCGCGGCCGGATGGATCAACACCCCTTTGCCGGCCGCCGTCTGGGGGGCAAGCTTGGGTCTTGTGAGTCTCTGGACGGTCGCCTGGCTGTTTGCGCGCTGGCGGGGCATAGAGGGCATGGGGGAAGGCGATATTTGGCTGTTTGGAGGCTTAGGGGCTTGGCTCGGGGTTGATGCGCTTTGGCCCTTGTTGATGCTCGCGAGCCTGACCGGCCTGGCGGTGGGCTTGGGCTTGCACACGCGCGGTGGGCTACGC
>VEQC01000171.1 GCA_018883455.1 Limnohabitans sp.
GTCTTGCCGTGCTCGCGACCACCCTCTCGATCGTGGCGGTTTTCTTGCCGATCGGCTTCATGGGCGGGATCATTGGCAAGTTCTTCCACGAATTTGGACTCACGATCGTGGTGGCGGTGCTGATCTCGATGTTCGTGAGCTTCACGCTCGACCCCATGCTCTCCTCGGTCTGGCACGACCCTGCGATTCATGCGCATGGGCAACATGGGGGATCGTCTTGGTATGACCGCACGATTGGACGGGTCACCACCTGGTTTGAGCGGCAGACCGACCGCATCACCGCCGCCTATCAGCGCATTTTGAAGTGGTCACTGGGCCATCGCAAATCGACGCTGGGCATTGCCGGTGGCGTGTTTGTGTTGAGCGTGGTGATGGTGCCGCTTTTGGGTACGGAGTTCGTGCCCAAGGCGGATTATTCGGAAACGGTGGTCAATTTCTACACGCCGGTGGGCTCTTCACTGGAGGTGACGGAATCCAAGGCCAAGCAAGTGGAAGAAATACTGCGCGAAATTCCCGAAGTGCGTTACAGCCTCGCCACGATCAACACGGGCAACGCCAACGGCAAGATTTACGCCAGCATCTACGTGCGCTTGATTGACCGAAATTTACGCAAACGCAATGTCGATCAGGTCTCGGCCTTGCTGCGCGATCGGCTGCGGCAGGTGCCGGGCATCACGGTCACGCACGTGGGCTTGCTCGATCCGGTGGGCAATCAAAAGCAAATCGAGTTCTCGCTCCTGGGCCCCGATTTGGCCGAACTCGGGCGCTTGAGCCAGCAAGTGGTGACGCGCTTGCGCGAGATTCCGGGCCTGGTGGATGTGGATTCCAGCATCAAGCCCAACAAACCCACCCTCGACGTGCAAGTGCAGCGGGAGGCCGCAAATGAATACGGTTTGTCGGTGGGGGCCATTGCCTCGCAACTGCGCACGCTGGTGGCGGGGGTGACGGTGACGAACTGGCGCGCGAGCAACGACCAGACCTATGACGTCAATGTGCGCTTGGCGCCGCAATCGCGCAACCAGGTGGGCGATTTGGAGCGCTTGCCCTTTACCGTGGGCACGGAGGCCAATGGCACGCCCCGCGTGGTGCGCCTCAACCAATTCGCCCAAGTGGTGGAAGGCACGGGGCCGAACCAAATCAACCGTCGCGACATGATGCGTGAGGTGGCTTTGAACGGCAACACCTTTGTACGCTCGGCGGGGGAGATTTCCGCTGACATTCGCAAGGTTTTGGACGACTTAAATCTGCCCCCAGGCTACCGCTACCAGTTCAGTGGTTCGACCAAGAACATGCAGGAATCGTTTGCCTACGCGCTCTCGGCGCTGGCGCTGGCGGTGATCTTCATTTACATGATTCTGGCGAGCCAATTCCACAGCTTTTTGCAGCCGCTCGCGCTCATGACGTCTTTGCCGCTCACGCTCATTGGGGTGGTGCTGGCGCTGCTGCTGTTTGGCTCCACGCTCTCGATGTTCTCAATCATTGGGGTGGTGATGCTCATGGGCTTGGTGACCAAGAACGCCATTTTGTTGGTGGACTTCACGATTCGCACTCGTGCACCACACCCCGGCCCCCAAGGGGAGCTCTTGCCCGGCCTGCCCCGCGAAGCGGCGCTTTTGAAAGCCGCCGAAGTGCGCTTGCGCCCCATTCTCATGACCACCCTGGCCATGGTTTTTGGCATGGTGCCGCTCGCCTTTGCCCTGACCGAGGGGTCTGAGCAGCGCGCCCCCATGGGTCAAGCGGTGATTGGTGGGGTGATCACCTCCTCCTTGCTCACCCTCGTCGTGGTGCCGGTGGTGTACTGCTACATGGACGACTTTGCCCAGTGGATCCGGCGCCGCTGGGGGGCAGATGCCGCGTCAGGCTCTGCAAGCCGTGACCGTTAAAATTGTTTCATTTAGATGTTCCCCGGAGCCCAGCGTATGAACCTCGAAAAAGCCCGTTTCAACATGGTGGAGCAGCAAATCCGCCCCTGGATGGTGCTCGATCCCCAAGTCCTGCATGTGTTGTCGACCCTGGCGCGCGAGCAGTTCACCCCCAGCGCCTATCGGTCGCTCGCCTACAACGACATGGAAATCCCCCTGGGCCACGGCCAAACCATGGGCCCGCCGCGCATTGACGCACGCTTGATGCACGACTTAAACCTCAAAGGCAATGAAAAAGTGCTCGAAATCGGCACAGGTAGCGGCTACTTGACCGCCTTGCTGGCCGCGCGTGCGCAGGAAGTGCTGAGCCTCGAAGTGGTGGAGGCCTTGGCCCAGACCGCCCGCGCCAACTTGGCCGCTGCCGGTGTGCACAACGCCCAGGTGCGTGTGGCCGACGGGCACGCCGGTGCCGCGGGCGATGGCCCGTTTGACGCCATCGTCTTGGGCGGCTCGGTGCAAGAGGTGCCGCAAGTCCTGCTCGATCAAATAAAAGTGGGCGGACGCTTGATGGCCATTGTGGGCAGCGAGATCACCATGAGCGCGGTGCGTTTTGAGCGTACGGGTCAAGACCAATGGTCGAGCCAATCGCTGTGGGAAGCCGTGTTGCCCCCGCTGCAGGGCTTTGCCCAAGCCTCGCGTTTTCAGTTCTAAGGACTTCCACCATGATTCACCAAGTCACGCCCGCACACTTTCGCGATTGGATGGCCCAGCAAACTGCCCCCGTGGTGGTGATTGATGTGCGCGAGGCCTGGGAGTTGCAAACCGCCAGCGTGAAAGCCGAGGGGTTCACCTTGTTGCACATCCCCCTGCACACGCTGCCCGCACGCTTGGCCGATGTACCCAAAGACGCGAGCATTGCCTGCCTTTGCCACCACGGCGGGCGCAGTCAGCAAGCCGCGCACTTTTTGAGTGAGCAGGGTTTTGCGCCAATGGCCAATATCGCCGGGGGCATTCATGCCTGGTCGGCGCAGTGCGACCCCTCGATTCCTGTTTACTAAACCCGATTGGATCGGAACCCCACCATGAAGTCAGCCCTGATTCCTCGTTTGCGCCCCTTTGGTTTGGCCCTGGCTGCGAGCCTGGCTTGCGTCCCCCAAGTCCAGGCCCAGAGCCTGGTGCAGATTTACGAGGCGGCACGGCAGCACGATGCGGGCTTCATGGCGGCCAAAGCCCAGTTTGAGGCCACGCTGGCCAAAGCCAATCAGGCGCTGGGCGGGATTCTGCCCAATATCGCGCTCAATTACAGCTATGGGCGCTCGGAAGCCTCGGTGCGCACATTCAGCCCCGAGACCACCACCTCGCGCCACTACCAAACCGAATCCGGTGCGGTCACGATGGCGCAACCCCTCTACCGTCCTGCCGCGTGGGCAACCTACCGCCAAGGGGGGCGCCAGCTGTTGTTGGCCGCCGCTCAGTTTGAGGCGGCCGAGCAGGACTTGCTGGTCCGCGTGAGCCAAGCGTATTTCGATGTGCTCACCAGCGAGGACGCACTGGCCGCCTTGCGGGCCCAAAAAACCGCCGTGGGCGAGCAACTGGCTGCGGCCAAACGCAACTTTGAGGTGGGGGCTTCGCCCATCACGGGGGTGCGGGATGCCCAGGCGCGCTATGACCTGACCGTGGCGCAAGAGATTGCCGCCGAGAACGATTTGCGCGTCAAGCGCTTGGCGCTGGATTTGGTGAGTGGCCTCACGCAGGCGGCGCCCAAGCGCTTGGCCACGACGGGACGGCTGATCGCGGCGCCCAAGGAAGACCTCAACGAGTGGGTGAGTCAAGCCGAATCGCTCAACCCCGGCGTGAAACAAGCCGAACTCGCCCGTGAAGTGGCCCAACTGGAAGTGGACAAACAAGTCGCGGGCCACAAACCCACCGTGGATTTGCAATTCAACTACAGCCAGGTGCGCAACGTTGGCGGAACACTGGTGAGTGGCCTGACCAACTACGCCACCATTCCCACCGCCCAAGTGGTGGCGAGCCTGCCGCTTTTTGCGGGTTTTAGCACCCAGTACAAAATTCAAGAGGCGCAATCCTTGGCTGATAAAGCCCAAGCCGATTTGTTGGGCGCGCGTCGCAACGCGGCCCAAGCCACCCGCACCGCCTACCTGGGGTTTGTTGCGGGCTTGAGCCAGGTGAAGGCGCTGGAGGCGGCCGAGGTGTCCAGCCAAAGCTCGCTCGACGCGAATAAGCTGGGTTACTCAGTGGGGGTGAACATCAACATTGATGTGCTCAACGCCCAATTTCAATTCTTCCAAACCAAGCGCGACCTGACCAAAGCCCGTCATGACGCGCTGATGGCAAGCCTGAAACTGCGTCAGGCTGCGGGCACCTTGACCCCGCAAGACCTCGAGCCCATCAATCAGTTGCTCGCACCCTGAGCCGACAAGCGGGCCACCAAGCCAATGGCCATGCGTTGGGCGGCACCCTGATGGGCTTGGACAAAGCGCGCGCAGGGCGCAATGAGCGCAGCGTGGGCCTCGGGCTTGGTCACAGACGCACAGGCCGTGCGCACCGCAGCTTGCATATCGGCCACGCGCAACGCGGCGCCTGCCGCGTGCGCCTGCTCAGCCGCTTGCGCAAAATTGAACGTGTGAGGCCCCATCACCACCGGGCAATTGCACGCCAGAGCCTCAATGAGGTTTTGCCCTCCAAGGGGCGCGAAGCTGCCGCCCAAGAGCGCGATGTCGGCCAGGCCGTAGTAGAGGCTCATCTCTCCCAGGCTGTCGCCCAACCATAGGGTGCGATGGGCAGCGTGTTCTGAAGAAGGTCCATCAGCTCCCCATTGGCTTCGCCGCTCGAGCGCGAAACCGGCTTGTACGATGAGGTCGGCCACGTCGTCAAACCGTTGGGGGTGGCGTGGCACGACCAACCACTGCACCTCGGGCAGTTCGCTAGCCAAGGCGTTCAATTGGTTGAGCCACTCTTGTTCCTCGCCCTCGCGCGAGCTCGCCAAGAGCACCACGGGGCGCGCGCCGCGCGCGCGGCAGCGTTGCCCCAGGGCGAGGAGTTGGGCATCGGGACGTGCGTCGAATTTGAGGTTGCCACTCACCTCCAGGGAAGAAACGCCGAGGCTTTGTAAACGCTCGGCGTCGGATTCGGTTTGCGCCCACACATGGCTCAAGGCGCCAAAGCTGCGACGCGAGAGGGCGGTGAGGCGCTGCGCCTGACGCAGGCTTTTCTCGCTCAGGCGAGCGTTGACCAAAAACACCGGCACGCCCGCCGCGCGGGTGCAGCCAACCAAGTTTGGCCATACCTCGGTTTCGAGGAGGATCAGGGCTTTAGGGCGGTAGTGGCGCACAAAGGATTCAACCGCAGCGGGCGTATCCCAGGGCTGCCAGGTCTGCACGTCGTCCGCTTGGAGCAGGCTTTGGCCCTGGGCCCGCCCCGTGGCCGTGCCGTGTGTGAGCACCATGCGCCAGCCCGGCAGGAGGGGACGCAGGGCTTGCAAGAGCACGGCCGCCGCGCGGGTCTCGCCCAGTGAGACGGCGTGCAACCAAAACACGGGCAACCCCGGTGGCGTGGCGGTGGCAGGGTCATGCTGCCCAAAGCGGGCCTCGATGGCGAGGCCGTAA
>VEQC01000172.1 GCA_018883455.1 Limnohabitans sp.
CGGTCTTGCGACTCATAGACCATGTTGTCGCGCAGGTAATCAAATCCAAACTCGTTGTTGGTGCCGTAGGTGATGTCCGCTTGGTATGCGGCTTGTTTCTGGTCGCGCGGCATTTGGGGCAGGTTGATGCCCACACTCAAACCCAAGAAGCCATAGAGGCGGCCCATCCATTGGGCATCGCGATTGGCCAGGTAGTCGTTGACCGTCACCACATGCACACCCTGACCGGTCAAGGCGTTGAGGTAGACCGGCAAGGTGGCGGTGAGGGTCTTGCCCTCGCCCGTGCGCATCTCGGCAATTTTGCCTTGGTGCAGCGCCATACCGCCCATGAGCTGCACATCAAAGTGGCGCATCTTCATCACCCGCTTGGAGGCTTCGCGCACGACGGCAAACGCCTCGGGCAACAAGGCATCCAAGGTCTCACCCTGCGCCAGACGCGCTCTGAAGCGGTCTGTGCTCGCGCGCAACTCCTCGTCACTGAGGGACTCCAGACCCGCTTCCAACGCGTTGATCTGAACCACGGTTTTGCGGTAGAGCTTGAGCAGGCGGTCGTTGCGACTGCCAAAAATCGAGGTCAGGAATTTCAGGGGCATGCATTAAAGGCGAGCCGCCCTTGCGGGCACAGCCAACGCCAGTCCTCAGTAGGTGGATCTGTCAAAACAAGCCATTTTAAACGCCTAGGGCGGGCGCATAATGAAGCCATGAATGGCCGTCCCTCCCGTCCCGCGACGCCCCTAGAAGCCCTAAGGGCGCTAGGCTATTCGCACGTTCCCAAGGCGAGCGTTCGCCTGCGTGGGCGTTCCCAAAGCCTACCGCAGGTGCTCACCCAAAGCCCCCAGCTCTCGGGCTTGGTGGCTCAGGTGCGGGAAGGACAGGAGCGGCTTCGGTGCATTCAAGCCCTGTTGCCAGCGGGTTTGCGCGCCCAGGTGGTCTCTGGCGGCTTTGAAAACGGTCAATGGTGCCTTTTGGTGCCGCACAACGCCGCTGCCGCTAAGGTACGCCAGCTTTTGCCCGCCTTGTGCGCGCACCTGCGCACGCACGGGCACAAGGTGAGCACGATTACCTTGAAGGTACGCCGCAACGCTCCTTAGAACGTGGATTCGATGGCGCTGGCCAGACGCGCCACCATTTGGTGAATTTCCTCGGGCTCGCTCACAAAAGGCGGCGCCAGAATCAAGGTGTCCCCTGGCGCGCGCGTGAGCACGCCAAAATCAAACGCTGCGGCTTGCGCCATGGCGCCGCGCAAGCCGGGTTGGCCGTCCTTGACGGCCAACTCCACCCCTGCGGCCAGGCCCAAGTTGCGCACGCTCACCACCCCGGGCAGGGAGGCCAAGCCATGTACAGCGTTTTCCAACACGGGGGTGAGAGATCGCACCCGCGCGATGAGTTGCTCCTGCTCCAGGGTCTCGAGCATGGCCAATCCCGCGGCACAGGCCAGCGGGTGCCCGGAGCAGGTGTAGCCATGCATGAGTTCGGCCAAAAATTCCGGGCCTTGCATCAGGGCGTCATGGATGCGGCGGTGCACGATCACGCCCCCCAGAGGCGCCGCGCCATTGCTCACGGTCTTGGCAAACAAGATCATGTCCGGCACCACCCCCAGAGCCTGTGAGGCAAACATGTCTCCAAAGCGGCCGAATCCGGTAATGACTTCATCAAAAATCAGCAACAAACCGTGCCGATCGCAAATCTCCCGCAAGCGCTGCAAATACCCCAGCGGGGGAATGAGCAGCCCCGTGGAACCCGCCACCGGCTCCACCACGACCGCGGCAATGTTGTTGGCCCCATGCAAGGCCAAGATACGGGTCTCCAGTTCGTCGGCAAACTCGGCGCCCGTTTGCGGTTGACCACGGACAAAGGCTTGATTTGCGGGGTCCCATGTGCTGCGCAAGTGGTCGCTGCGCAACATGGCCCCGCCAAACGCGCGACGGTTGAGCGTCATGCCCCCCACCGAAATGCCGCCAAAGCCCGTGCCATGAAACCCCCGCTCACGCCCCACAAACAGGTTGCGTTGCCCTTGCCCCACGGCCTGCCAGTAAGCCAAGGCGATTTTGAGCGCGGTGTCGCAAGCCTCAGACCCGCTGTTGACCAGAAAGACCCGATCCAAGCCCTCCGGCGCCAAGTCGGCAATGCGCTCGGCCAGGGCAAAGGCGCCGGGGTGGCCCACTTGGAAATTCGACGCGAAATCCAGAGTGTCCATTTGCGCCTTCATGGCCTCGCGAATACGCGGGTGCCCATGACCCGCGCCCACGCACCAGAGGCCAGAAATGCCATCGAGCACCTCGCGCCCGTCGGCGGCGGTGTAGCGCACCCCCCGGGCTGAGACCAACAGGCGTGGCGCGGCCTTGAACCGTCGGTTCGGGGTGAAGGGCATCCAGAAAGCATCAACAGGTTGGTTCATGAGCGGTGGCCTTATGGCGTGGTTTCATTTCATTTTTGAATGTAAGCGCTTTCATTTGTGGGTTGAATTTTGATCAACTTCGGCCCATCCTCATACAGGGTTTGCACGCGATTCGCCATGACCAGCTAGAGGCAAACTTTCGCCGGTCTGTCAGAAAAGACTGCAAATTTTCTCCATATTCCCCATCTCACCCCATTAGTGAGTCATTATTGATTCATTTGACTGCTGTTCTCTCTTAATTTGATAGGTCTTTGATACCCCTCAAAGTGGCATGCGAATTGCTTGGAGAGCTCGAGCGAATCATTCAGGATGAAAAATGGCAGTTTCAGGCGTCTCATCGCAAACGACCGGCACCAGTGGGGGCACGGGTACGTCCGCCCTCAACTATGCGGGACTAGATGCCAGTGGTGTGACCAAATTAGGACCACTGCCAATTTCATTGTTAACGCAAGATCAGCTCGGAGCCATTTCCCCTTCGGCTTTTTCCGGGATGACCAGTTCACAATTGGGGGCATTTCCAACGGCCCAAGTCGCCAATATCAATGCGGATCAATTAGCGGCCATCAAACCCGAGAACATCGCAGGGTTCAAAGCCTCCCATATTCAGCAGCTCACGAGCACCCAAATCCAGGCTCTGACACCCGGCCAACTCAACAAGCTCGCACCCGCACTGGTGCAAGCCCTGACGACCGCCCAAGTTTCTCAATTGACCGAGGATCAAATTGGGCTTCTGGACAGCACCCGGCTCATGGCGCTGAGCGCACAACAAGTCGCCGCGTTAACGACGAATCAAATTCAGGCCCTGACCACATTGCAAATCGCGGGGCTGTCGCAAACGCAAATTGCCGCACTGGAAACCGTCGACCTTGGCGCCATGAGCGATGCGCAGGTTGCCGCCTTGAACGCCAAATCCGTCTCAGGGCTGTCCACCACGCAAGTCTCCACATTGGTTGCACTGCACGCCATGGGACTCACGGCGAATCAAATTCGCAGCTTTAGCACCGCCTCTATCACCAATTTGAACAGTAGCGACCTGAACAAACTGGATCAAACGCAAATTGCGGCAATGTCCACAGGACAAATTGCAGCCCTAACGAGCACTCAGCTCAATTCGTTGGGGGAATCACTGCTCCAGGCGGTTGAGGCTGAGGATATTCAAGCCATCAGCACCAGCACGCTGGCGAATCTGAGTACCAACCAAATCGGCCTGCTCACCAAATCACAGATGAAAGCATTGACTTCTAGCCAAGTCCGTGCCTTGACCACGGCCCAAATGGGTCAACTCAGTGCCGAACAATTCTCCGCCATCGATGCAGCCGATCTCAATGCCCTCACCACTGGGCAAATTGTGAGGCTTACAAATGCGCAGCTCATGGACATGACGACTGGGCAAATTGCCGCCTTGGGCGTCTCGGCTGTAAATGCACTTACCACATCGCAACTCAAAAACTTTAGCGCGGTACAAATGGCAGCCCTCACCGGCGCGCAAGTGAGAGCCTTGAGCTCAAGCCAACTCAACTCACTGACAGAAGATCAGCTCCAAGGCATTAGCAGCGAAGATATTGCCTCGCTGAGCTCAGCACAGATCGCCAGCATCAGCACGGCGCAGTTGATGAAGCTCAATGCCGCACAGGTCAAAGCGCTGACATCATCTCAAGTCCGAGCGCTGACCAACGAGCAAATTGCCAACCTCAGCGTAGAGCAGTTCTTGGCCTTGGATGCTGCGGACTTGACTGCACTGAGCACCGGTCAGATTGTCAACCTCACGGGAGGTCATCTGAGCGAAATGTCTACAGCGCAAGTCGCGGCGCTCAACACCTCGGCCGTCAGTGCGCTTACCACCACGCAATTGCAGAGTCTTGGCGCGGCGCAAATCACGGCCCTGACTTCAGCTCAAGTGAGGGCGCTGCGATCCAGCCAGATCAATTCGCTCAACGCGGAGCAGATCGAAGTCATCGGCAAAGACGATATGGTCGCGATGAGCACCGCCCAAATTGCCAGCATCAGCACGGCGCAAATCAACCATTTCAGTGCCGATCAAATCAAAGCACTCACTTCTGCTCAGATCCGAGCCCTGACAAACGACCAGATCGGAAATTTATCAGGTGCACAATTCGCCGCGCTCGATACCATCGATATCGCTGCTCTGAGCAGTGGCCAAGTCGCAAGACTCACTGAGGAACAACTCAGCGTCATCTCGACAGCGCAAGTCGCTGCCATGAGCACCACAGCTGTCAAAGCTCTCACAACGGCGCAACTTCAATACCTGGGGGCAGCGCAAATGAAAGCGCTGACTGCAATCCAAGTGCGCGCGCTGAGTCCTGATCAAATTGCCAGCCTCAGCGGGGAGCAATTCACCGCATTCGATACAACCGACATCATGGCGCTGACCACGGCTCAGACTGCCAGATTAACCGATACTCAACTCAGCGAGATGACCACGGCTCAGGCAGCGGCGTTGAGCACTGCCGCCATCAGCACCTTGACCACGGCACAAGTCAAAAACCTGGGCGCAGCCCAAATGACGGCGCTGACTTCAGCCCAAGTGCGCGCACTGAACTCAGGCCAACTCAACGCCTTGAGCGAGGAGCAGCTCCAAGCCATTGGCAAAGACGATATGGCCGTCATGAGCACCGGTCAGATCGCGAGCATGAGCACGGCGCAGCTGAGCAAGCTCACCGCGGATCAGATCAAAGCCCTCACTTCCACACAAGTCCGCGCTCTGACCACTGACCAAATTGCGAATCTCACGGTTGAACAGTTCACCGCTCTCGACGCGGCTGATATCACTGCCATGACCACCGCACAGGTGTCTAAACTAACCGATGCCCAGCTCAGTGAGATGACCACGGCCCAGGCCGCAGCATTGAGCACTGCCGCCATCAGCACCTTGACCACGGCACAGATCAAAAACCTGGGCGCAGCCCAGATGACGGCGCTGACTTCAGCCCAAGTGCGCGCACTGAACTCAGGCCAACTCAACGCCTTGAGCGAGGAGCAGCTCCAAGCCATTGGCAAAGACGATATGGCCGTCATGAGCACCGGTCAGATCGCGA
>VEQC01000173.1 GCA_018883455.1 Limnohabitans sp.
GTGCTGCACTGGGCCAAACGCATTCGCCTGCCCATGCCCGAGGTGCCCGCGCGCCGCACCCGCGCTGCGCGCCGGGGCCACCGACTCGATGCCGCCCGCACCCTGCAAGAGGCGGCGCGCCATGAGGGCGAAGTGTTTCGCTTGCTCCACCGCGTGCGGGGCGCGCAGCCGCTGCCCCTGCTGTTGCTGGTCGATGTCTCGGGCTCGATGGCCCGCTACGCGCGGGTGCTGCTCGCGTTTTTGCACCAGGCCACGCGCCGCCTGCCGCGCGCGACCTTTGCCATCAGCACCCGGCTCACCGATTTGCGCGCGGCCTTCGCCCACGAAGATCCCGATGCCATGCTCGCCGCGGTCAATCGCAGCGTGCCCGACTACGCCAGCGGCACGCGCTTGGGCGAGGCACTGGAGGCCTTGCGCCGGGAGCATCCGCAGGTGCTCAGCGGGCGGCGCACCTGTGTGCTGCTCATCAGCGATGGCCTCGACACCGGCGACCCGGCCTTGCTGCACGACGCGCTCGGCTGGGTCAAACGCCACAGCCGCAGCCTGCTGTGGCTCAACCCTTTGCTGCGCTTTGAGGGCTATGCGCCCAAGGCGCGCGGCGCCCAGGTGTTGCACCGCCAAGCCGACGCCATGCTCGCCGTCCATAATCTGGTGCATCTGGAACAATTCGCGCGTGCCTTGGCCGAACTCGTCCAAGCGCCGCGCAAGCCCTTTCTCTCGTCTGATCCCCTGGAGTTTTCGCATGGAACTTAGCGCCAGTCGCCCCTTACCCGTCTCGCAGGCGGTGGCATGGGCGGCCCTCAACAACCCCGAAATCTTGCAAGCCTGCATCCCTGGCTGCGAGCAGTTTGAGGCGACCGAGCCGAATGTGTACGCGGCGCGTGTGGCCCTCAAAATCGGTCCCGTGGCCGCCAAGTTCACCGGC
Organism: Limnohabitans sp.; assembly: GCA_018883455.1. Classification (GTDB taxonomy): domain Bacteria; phylum Pseudomonadota; class Gammaproteobacteria; order Burkholderiales; family Burkholderiaceae_C; genus Limnohabitans. The sequence continues at coordinate 926 of VEQC01000173.1, forward strand.
AAGGTTTCGTTGGGCGACATCCAACCGCCCGAGCGCTACGCCCTCACGTTCGAAGCCTCCGCTGGCGTCGCCGGCTTTGGCAAAGGCCAGGCCCAAGTGCGCCTCGAACCCCAAGGCGCGCAATGTGTGTTGCACTACACCGTGCAAGCCCAAGTGGGCGGCAAGATCGCGCAAATTGGCCAGCGCCTCATTGACGGCGTCGCCAAAAGCCTGAGCGAGGAGTTCTTCCGCAAATTCGAGGAGCAGTTGGTCGCGCGTCAAGCCGCCGAGACACCCGCCCCCGTGGAGGAGACCACGGCGCAAGAAGCTTCGGGGTCCGTGCTCAGCCACTTGCAGGGGCCCTGGGGCCTCTTGGCGCCGGGGGTGCTCGGCACGGGCTTGATTGCCTTTGGGCTGCTCTTGCAAGCCATCGAGGGCGTCGTGCCATGCCCCATGTGCATCATGCAGCGCTTGCTGTGGATCGCCTTGGTGGCGGTCTCCTTGCTGGGGGCCTTCGCCCAAGGTCGCTCACCTGCGCGCCTGACGCTCTTGGCCCAGGCCGCCATTGCCTTGGCGGGTGCCTTTGTCGCCGCCCGTCAGAGCTGGCTGCAGTGGTATCCGCCCGAGGTGGTGAGCTGTGGCCGCGATTTCTATGGCATCGTAGACACCTTCCCCCTGCGCGAAGCCTTGCCCATGCTCTTAAAGGGCAGTGGCGATTGCTCGGCGGTGGACTGGACCTTCCTGGGCGGCTCGATCGCCAACTGGTCCTTCCTGATGTTCGCCGCCACCGTGCTCTACGTGGCCTGGCTCTGGCGCGTGCGCCGCGCAGCCGCCTAAAGCCGCAGGGCACGCCAAGCGCGTGCGCCGCCAGGCGCATGCGCCAAACTCAGGCGCTGGGCGTGCCTTGCAGAAGTTCTTGCACCAGCAGCACGATGCGCGGGTCAATCGACTCAAACTTGAGCCCGTGCCGAAAGCGCGCCGAGGGCGTCTCCAACGGGTAGACGCTCTGCAAACTCGCATCCATGAGCACGCGCTCCTCACGGCCCGTGGCGTGCAATTGAAACTGCAAGGCCAGGCTGATGCGCGCACCGGCCGCCCCCAGCGTGCTGGGCCCCACAATGGCCGCGCCGCTGCCGCTCAAATCGTCGAGGCGGAAGTCCGCCCATTGCCCCACCTGGTCATCCACCCCCAACACCTCCACCGGCAGCGAGGCGCGCACGCGGGGGTGCGAGCGCATACGCGTCTCGGTGATGGCCTTGGGAAACGCCATGAGCATGTAGTTACGCGGGTGGAGCAGCAAGGTTTCTAAGCGGGTGGCAAAGGCAAAGACCGAGACTCCGGAGAAGAGGCGGATCTCCAGTGCCTCCCCTTGCTTGAGGTGCAAAGTACGCCCCTGCTCATCGGGCACACGCAGGATGAGGAATTCACCCTCGACCCAGCCAATGATGGTTGTATAGAACTTAAGCGTGAGGGTGTCGGGCACGATGAGTTGCACGCGTTGCCCAACGCGCAAATCCATGTCGCGAAAACGAGCGGCGTGAACGGTGTCCGAGGGAGTTGTCATTTTGCAAATACTGCTTGAAATTATGATTCTCAGGCAAAATCATCCCACAAAACGCCTTTCCCGAAATTCCTATGACGAACTCCACGGGCTCCACGCTCTCCAATTGGTCCCGCTACGTGGCTTTTGGCCGGCGCAGCGTGGTGTTTGAAGACGAATACCTGGAGTTCCAGTACCGTTTCTTGATCGTTCTCATGATCGCGGGTGCGGTACTTACCGGCCTCTTTGTATTGGGCACCTTGAGCGAGCTCAATCCCATCGGTTGGTCGCACACTGCCTCCATGATCGTCTTCACCACGGTGTCGGTGGTGCTGTGGTTGACCTTAAGGGGGCACCCCAGGCGCTACCTCGGGGTGGCTTGGACTTACGAGATTTTTTGCTTGCTCGAGAGCACGTCCGCGCTGGTGTATGTCTCGGTGGATGAATTGCGCGTGCTGTGGTTCCTCACCAATGTGCCCGGGGTCTTCATTTTGCTGGGCCAACGCGCCGGCTGGGCCATCACGCTCACCGCGGTGGTGTGTTTGCTCTTGGGCAATTCGCACTTGGAGAGACCCTATTCACCCAATGCCCTGGCCACGGTGATCTTGTGCCAGATCTACCTCGGGGTGTACTTCCATGCGTTCATGGACCGCTCGGTGTCGTTTTTCACCCGCATGCGGGATTTCAACCACCAGTTGCTCGAACTCGCCAGCCACGACCCGCTCACGGGGGTGATGAATCCGCGCGCCTACTACCAGTCGTGTGACCAACTCATTCGCGCGAGTCACCGCTCCAATCAGCCCTTTGCCGTGTTGTTTGTCGATCTGGACCATTTCAAATCCATCAACGACACGCATGGCCACGCGGCAGGAGACGAAGTGCTGCGCAGCGTGGCGCAAGCGCTCAAGCGCCACATCCGCGCCAGCGATCTCTTGGGGCGCATTGGCGGTGAGGAATTCTCGGTCTTCCTGCCCAACACCGATCTGGCGGGCGCTTTGCAATTGGGCGAGGTTCTGCGCCAGTCTGTGGAGCGGCTGGACGTGCAAATCGGGGCCACCCATTTGCGCGTGACCGCCAGCGTGGGGGTGGCTTGCAAGCGCTTCCAAGGCCAGAACATGCAGTCGATTCAGCAGCGCGCGGACGAGGCCATGTACGCCGCCAAGCGCGAGGGCCGCAACCGGGTGAGCACCCTCGATACGCCGGAATCAGGCGCGGGCCAGCCGCAGATCGCCAGCGCCAGCCCTCAGCTCAACGCAGCTGGATGACCCACTGCGCCTGGAGCTGCTGCCAGCGGTAGCCTGCGCCCTGGAGTCCCCCCGCGCTTTGCATGGAGGACCATTGCAAACGCAGGCTTTGGCCATCGCGCTGGGGGCTTTGCACGAGCAACTCGCTCGCACGCGCGGGGGTGCGCTCTTGTGCGTCGATGCGTTGCTCCCCTAGCCCCGCCCGACCTTGCACCAGCCAGCCCGCGTAGCGGCGTCGCCAGCCCAAGTAGACCAAGCTGTCTTCAAACCGGTTGGGGTTGAAGTACAGCGGGGGCTGACCATTGCGCTGGCCGCGTTGGGTGCGCAGCGCCCACTGGAGGTTGACGCCCTGCTCAGGCCAAGCGTCCCAAATCAGCCGCCAGCGCTGCACATCGCGCTGTTGATCGTCGGAAAACGCCGTGTGGTGGGCCGCCACCACACCGGTGAGGCGTGGGTGAAACTGGTAGTCCGCGCCCACGCCCACCAAGTTCATGTGCACGCCTTGCTGCAAGGCAGGGAGGGATTCCACCCGATCGCGGTTGGCAAACACATTCCACTGCAGGCGCTCGCTGGCCGCCGCGCTCCAGCTCCAATCGCCTGTCCAGAGGTTGCGTTGTGCGCCTTCGCTCCAGCCCAAGCGCAGGGTGTAGCCCAAAGCGGTTTGGGCGTTGACTTGTTGGTCCACCCACGCGAGCGAACGGGTTTTCACCTCACGGTCGAGTTGCTGGTATTGCTGGGTTTCATAGGCCACACCGCGCCAGTGGGTGGCGTCGCGCCAGAGGGGCAGCGCCGAAGCGCCCCAGCGGGTGATGTGCAGGCCATCGCTGTCGCGCGACTGCGCGGCTTGTGGGGCCAGGCCCAGCGCCAGGGCGTTTGGTGCGAGCGAAGCGGCCAAGATCAGGCCCAGCAGGCGAGGGTGTTTCATTTGGTTCCCCAAGTCTTGCGCAGGTTGAGCATCTCGCTGAGGTAGCCCCAGACGCAGGCGGGCTGGAGAATCATGCCGTAGACCAGCGCGTAATTGATCAACCCCAGTGGGTTGCGACGAACTTTGAGCCCCACTTCGTCAAAGGTTTGCTGGCTGCGCCGGTACATCAGCCGGTTCATCAAAAAGCTCAGCGGCAGCAGGGCCAGGGTCATGGGGCCCACGATCCAGTAGTGGCCAAAGAGGGCCAGCACCAAGCCGGGGATGAAGCCAATCGTGTAGGCCAGGTCCATGAACGGAAAGAGGGTGTTCCACCAGATGTAGAACACGGGCATGCGAGGCTGCAGCAAAATGCCTGGCGTGGCCTTGAAGGCCTCGATCAAGCCACGCGACCAGCGTTGGCGTTGGCGGATGAATTGGCCCAAGCGGTCTGGGCAACGGGTGAAGGCGATGGCGTTTTCCGCATGCCCCACGCGGTGACCGGCCAGGAGAATTTTCCAGGTGAGCACGATGTCCTCGCCCACCGTCTCGGGCCAACCCTTCAAATCCACCAGGGTTTGGCGGTCGTACACGGAGAAGGCACCCTGCGCCACCAGCGTGCCCTGAAACAGCGACTGGATGCGCTTGATCGCGGCAATCCCCAAAAAGTAATCCCACTCCTGCGCTTGCGTGAGCCAGTTCTGGCGCGAGTTGCGAATCAAAATCGCCCCGGCCACCGCGCGCGTCTCGGGGGGATCGCCTTTGTAGCGGGCCACGAGATTGCGCAAGCCCTGATGCCAGATCCAACAATCGGCATCCACCGTCACGACCAGTTCACTCGTGCAGGGGGCCTAGGC
>VEQC01000174.1 GCA_018883455.1 Limnohabitans sp.
ACGCCGCCAATGCCGCGGGTATGCGGCCGGGCTGTGGGGTCGCCGCGGCGCCCGCATCCCGGTACAGCGGGGAAGCCCCCGGCGCTTCCTCCGTCTCGGCCATGCGTTGGAGTAAATCCTGCGCCAGACTGTCGCGGTCGGGCACCCGAAAGCCCACGGAATACGTCATGCACTCCCCTAAGGCAACCCCCTCATGGGCCCAGTTCGGCGGCAAGTAGAGCATGTCACCGGGCTCCAAAATCCACTCCGTCTGCGGTTCAAAGTCTTGCAAAATTTTCACGGGCAAACCCGGCCGCAAACGAACCCCGGGCCTGGGCGGGGCGATGCGCCAGCGTCGGCGCCCCTGTGCTTGGAGCAAAAACACGTCGTAGCTGTCCGTGTGAGGCCCCACCCCGCCGCCATCACTCGCCCAGCTGATCATCAAGTCATCGAGTCGGGCGTCCGGCACAAAGCGAAAGCGGTTGAGCAAGGCGTGCGCCGCGTCGTGATGCAAGTCGACCCCTTGCACGAGCAAAGTCCAGGCGGGGGAGCGCACGGGCGGGAAATCCTTGCGCCGCAACGGGCTGCGCAAGAGTTGCCAATCGTGGTGCCCCGGACGCGCGCCCAAGATCAGGCGCGACTCCACATCGGCCTGGCAAGCCAGCGCGAAGAGCTCGCGCCGATCGAGCAAGGCCTTCATGCCCGGGACCGCCGCACGCACGAGTAAAGGCTTGCGTTGCCAGTAGCGACGCATGAATTGGGCTGGCGTCAAGCCGCCCAAGAGGGTTAAGGGACGATGGGATGGGATCATGCGACAATTTTGCCCCATGAACATCACCATTCCTTGCGTGGTCAGCCTCACCTGGACTCTCCAGGATTCCCAAGGCGAGACACTCGACATCCTGGACGATCCTGTGGAATTTTTGGTCGGTGGTGACGACCTCCTCCACGCCCTCGAGCATGCCCTGGAGGGACACGCCGCGGGCGACACCCTCGATTTGCATTTGGAGCCCGAGGACGCCTTTGGCGACTACGACGAACAATTGGTTTTCTTGGAGGCACGCCACCGCTTTCCGGCCGAACTTGAGGCGGGGCACACGATCGAAGGTCATGCACTGCCGCCGGGGTGTAACCCCGAGGCGCCCAAGGACGCCCTCTTCACCGTGACCGATCTCTACCCCGAACACGTGGTGCTCGACGGCAACCATCCCCTTGCGGGCATCTCACTCCAATTGCATTTGCGCGTGCACGCGGTGCGTGAAGCCACCGCCCAAGAGCTTGAGCAGGGCAGCACGGGGGTGGGCTTCTTTCGGGTGTGAGCCCGCGCGCCCGATGGGCCTGCCGAGAAACCCCCTTCAAGACTTGCCGGTGGAGCCGTAGCCGCCTTGGCCGCGTTCGCTCTCGCCGCTGAAAGCCTCCACCTCGGTGAACTGGGCTTGCACCACCGGCACGATCACCAATTGGGCGAGGCGTTCCATGGGTTGTAGCGTGAAGGCCTGGGGGCTGCGATTCCAAGCGCTGACCATCAACTGGCCTTGGTAGTCGCTGTCGATGAGGCCGACCAAATTACCCAGCACGATGCCGTGCTTGTGCCCGAGGCCGGAGCGGGGCAGGATGAGCGCAGCATAGCCCGGATCAGCCAGATGAATGGCCATGCCCGTGGGCACGAGCTGCCACGCATTGGGCTCGATCACCAAAGGGGCGTCCAAGCAGGCCCGCAGGTCCAGGCCCGCGCTGCCCGGGGTGGCATAAACGGGGGGGTGTTCGCGCAAACGCGCATCGAGTATTTTGAGTTCAATTTGCATGGGGTTTAAGTCTTCTTGGGCAAACGGCGGGCGATCTCAGCCATGAGTTGGCGCGCCAGCTCGATTTTGCGATTGGGGGGCATCTCGTGAACGCCTTGGGCGTCGATCAAGGTGAGGGCATTGTCGTCACGCCCAAAGGTGGCAGGGCCCAAATTCGCCACCAGCAGGGGGACCCCTTTACGCTCGCGCTTGGCTTGGGCGTGGGCGATCAAGTCATGGCTTTCGGCCGCAAACCCCACGCAGTAGAGGGCCCCGGATTGCGCGCGCGCGCTGGCCGCCACCTGCCCCAAGATGTCGGGGTTTTCCGTGAGGGCCAATGTGGGGACGGGCTCGCCTTGCGCTTTCTTGATTTTTTGCGTGCTCCCCCCCTCGACCCGCCAATCGGCAACGGCCGCGGTGGCCACAAAGACATCGGCTTGGTTCATTTCGGCCTGGACCGCCGTCTGCATCTCCAAGGCCGTCTCCACGTTCACACGACGCACCCCGCGCGGGGTCTCCAAATGCACCGGGCCGGCCACCAAGATCACCTCGGCGCCGAACTCCCGGGCCGCCTGGGCGACGGCAAAGCCCATTTTTCCGCTGGAGCGGTTGGTCAAACCCCGCACCGGATCGAGCGGTTCAAAGGTGGGGCCTGCGGTCACCAAAACGCGTTGACCGGCGAGCGTCTTGGGTTGGAAGAACGCCACCAACTCGGCCAGGATTTCCTCGGGTTCGAGCATGCGGCCATCCCCCGTCTCGCCGCAGGCCTGATCCCCCTCCCCCACCCCCAGCACCTGTGCGCCGTCGGCACGCAGCTGGGCCACGTTGCGCTGGGTGGCGGGGTGTTGCCACATCTCTCGGTTCAGGGCGGGGGCCAGAATCAAGGGGACCCGCCTCATCGGCCGCGCGAGGCAACTGAGGCTCAGGAGGTCATCGGCGCGGCCATGCAGGAGTTTGGCCATGAAGTCGGCACTGGCGGGCGCCACCACCAGGGCATCGGCTTCTCGGCTCAAATTGATATGCGCCATGTTGTTGGGCTCGCGCGGGTCCCATTGGGAGACATAGACCGGCCGACCCGAGAGGGCTTGCAAGGTGACGGGCGTGACAAACTGAGCCGCCGCCTCCGTCAAGATCACTTGCACCGTGGCGCCGGCCTTGATGAGGGCCCGACAGAGCTCGGCGGACTTGTAGCAGGCGATGCCGCCGCTCATGCCCAGCAAAATGTGGCGTTTGGATAAATCGCTCATGGGCGCAATGTAGCAGAGAGTGCGAAGCCCCTATAATCTCGCTTTACCACCTCCCGGGAGCCCGCTCTCCCCCCTGGCATGACCCAATTTGTCTTCGTCACTGGCGGTGTGGTGTCTTCCCTTGGCAAGGGAATCGCCTCAGCCTCTCTCGCAGCGATTCTTGAATCGCGGGGCCTCAAAGTCACCCTCATCAAGCTCGATCCTTACATCAACGTCGATCCCGGCACGATGTCCCCCTTCCAGCACGGTGAGGTATTCGTCACCGACGATGGTGCCGAAACGGATTTGGACTTGGGCCACTACGAGCGCTTCATCACCACCCGCATGCGCAAGGCCAACAACTTCACCACGGGCCAAATTTACAAAAGCGTGCTGGAGAAGGAACGCCGGGGTGACTACCTGGGCAAGACTGTCCAGGTCATTCCCCACATCACCAACGAAATCCAAGAATTCATCCAACGCGGCGCCGGCGTGGACAGCCCCGACGCGGTTGACATCGCCATCGTGGAGATTGGCGGCACCGTGGGCGATATTGAATCGCTCCCCTTTCTGGAAGCCGCCCGTCAAATGAGTCTGCGCTTGGGCTCGCACAACTGCGCTTTCGTGCACCTGAGCTATGTCCCCTGGATTGCCGCCGCCGGCGAATTAAAGACCAAGCCGACCCAGCACACGGTGCAAAAGCTGCGCGAGATCGGTATTCAGGCCGACGCCCTGCTGTGCCGGGCGGACCGCCCTATTCCCGAGGACGAGCGCGCCAAGATCTCCCTCTTCTCCAACGTCCCCGAGTGGGGCGTGATCTCCATGTGGGATGTCGACACCATCTACAAAGTGCCGCGCATGCTGCACGAGCAAGGGCTCGATCGCCTCATTTGCGACAAGCTGCGCGTGGTCGCTCAACCGGCCAACCTCAAGCGCTGGGACGATCTGGTGCACGCGGTCGAACACCCCGCGCGAGAGGTCACGATTGCCATGGTGGGCAAGTACGTCGATCTCTCCGACAGTTACAAATCCCTCAACGAGGCCCTGCGTCACGCCGGCATGAAAAACCAGGCGCGAGTGCGCATTGAGTACCTCGACTCCGAGACCCTAGACGCCGACAACGTGGCCCAATTGGCTCAGTACGACGCAGTGTTGGTGCCCGGCGGCTTTGGCAAGCGCGGCATTGAGGGCAAGATCGCTGCGGCCCGCTACGCCCGCGAGCACAAACTCCCCTACCTGGGCATTTGCTTGGGCATGCAGGTGGCCACCATCGAATACGCCCGGCATGTCGCGGGCCTCACCCAGGCCAATAGCACCGAGTTCGAACCCGAGTGTCCCCAGCCCGTGATCGCACTGATCACCGAATGGAAGGACGCCGATGGCAGCATCCAGCAGCGCAGCGAGAGCTCCGATTTGGGGGGCACCATGCGTTTGGGCGCCCAAAGCTCCGATGTGCAACCCGGCACCCTGGCCCACCAAATCTATGGCCCTGTGGTGACCGAGCGGCACCGCCACCGCTACGAAGCCAACGTGCATTACCTCGACACCTTGCGCCAGGCGGGTTTGGTGATCTCCGCGCTCACCCAGCGCGAGCAACTCACCGAGATCGTGGAGCTGCCCCAAAGTGTTCACCCCTGGTACATGGGCGTGCAATTCCACCCGGAGTTCAAATCCACGCCCTGGGATGGCCATCCGCTCTTTAATGCCTACATTCGCGCGGCGCTGGACCAACAGGGCCATCGCAGTCAACTCAAGGCAGTCGCATGAAACTCTGTGGATTCGAGGCGGGTCTTGACCAGCCGTTTTTCCTGATCGCCGGGCCCTGCGTGGTCGAGAGTGAACAGCTGCAAATGGATGTGGCGGGCACCTTGAAGGAAATCACGGGTGCGCTGGGCATTCCCTTCATCTTCAAGAGCAGCTACGACAAGGCCAATCGATCCAGTGGCGCGAGCTTTCGTGGCCCGGGCATGGAAAAAGGCCTGGAAATTCTGGCCAAAGTCCGGCGCGAACTCCAAGTGCCCATCCTCACCGATGTGCACAACGAAACCGAGATTGGGGCGGTCGCCGCCGTCGTTGATGTGTTGCAAACCCCCGCCTTCTTGTGCCGGCAAACCGACTTCATTCGTGCCGTGGCGCAGTCGGGCAAGCCCGTCAACATCAAAAAAGGCCAGTTTCTCGCACCCCACGACATGAAAAACGTGATCGACAAGGCGCGCGCAGCCGCCCGTGAAGTGGGCTTGCCCGAAGACAACTTCCTGGCCTGCGAGCGGGGCGCGAGTTTTGGCTACAACAACTTGGTAAGCGACATGCGCAGCCTGGCCATCTTGCGCGAGACCGGGGCTCCGGTGGTGTTTGACGCCACGCACTCGGTTCAGCTCCCGGGTGGCCAAGGTACGAGCTCGGGCGGACAGCGCGAGATGGTGCCGGTGCTCGCGCGCGCGGCGGTAGCCGTGGGCG
>VEQC01000016.1 GCA_018883455.1 Limnohabitans sp.
GAATACCTTAAAGGTATCATCCTGTGAAACACTTCGATCCCGCCAAGCCGAACGTCCCGCTGGATCAATTGTCTGACGCTCAACGTCGCATTGCCGGGGGGCCGGTTTGGAAGTTGGACGAAGTCCAACGCTTGATGGCAGCGGGAGAACTCAAATCGCTGTTAACACCGAAATCGGGTAGTGATGTGTACATTCATTTCAGCTGGACCCTAAGAGAGGTTGGCGTCCTTTTCCACCAATTGCAAAAAAACCACTTTCGGAATTCGCAATGGGTTTCGCTTCCCAAAAATCCCAACGATGTGTATGCAGCTGACAGCTATGTTTTGCCTAAGGGGTACCTGCCCCATGGGTCAGTACTTGGCAATGACCTGCCGAGTGTGTATGTGAAATTCACGATCAGATCTAACCCGCAACTGATGACATTCGTATCCGTTCACCCGAGCACCTGATGATGACTGATTCCATGAACACCCCCTCTTCCGAATTGCATTGCCCCCTTTGCGCAAATCCTTGCGTGCAAGAGATGTATGAGACCAATACGCGCATGGGCAGACGAAATTACAAAGTCGAGAAGCTTTTGATGTGGGTTTGCCAGAGTTGCCAATTTGAATTTGAGGATGAGGCCCAGTCGGCACATAACCTGAGCTTGTTTGAACAGGTGACGGCCGAGGAACCCGGCGCCGTAACACCCGGTCTTATGCGCAAGCTACGCAGAATCTGGGGCTTAACCCAAGCGCAAGCATCGGCGCTCTTTGGCGCGGGGTCCACTTCGTTTGCAAAATGGGAAAGTGAGCAAACCAAGCCAAGTCGACCCAGCGCCTTATTGCTTCAAGCCGCGTTCCATGTTCCTCAAGTCATGCAATTTCTGGCCAAGCTCGCCAAAGTCGATTTGCCTCAACCTGCGGATCCGAATTTTTTAAACGTTCTTCAACATTCAAGCTCGGCCTATGCGCCTTTGGAGCTCCCTTATGACACGACTGAGCCTTTTGATTTTTGGAGTCATGTAGACCCACTCAGCCCCTCGCCTGCCAATGATGCCTCTTACAAAAGCGCAGCCTCCCTAGCAAGGCATGAGGCGTCATGGCAATCCACATGGACCACATCCCCTGAGCTCACACAGAGGACCGCATGAATCGATTGAGCCCCGTCCAATTGATCGACAGCTACCCGCTCAAAATGCGAGTGGAGCTGGCCGCCCCCTCCGATCGACCAACAATGATCAAGCACGCCAAAGACATCGGCCTGGAGTTCTATAAAGACATTCGTCTCATTGAGGCTGGCGACCTGCCCAAAACATCGGGCTATTCGCCCTCAAACACTTACCAAGTCTCATTAGGCGTTCGCTCTGCTTACGAACGACCTTTCTCAGGTCTAGACTTTGAGTTCGTCTATGCAGGTAGATTTGTGTGCACGGAGTCTTACTTTGACAACCGCAAGCGAGAGCTCTCACCCGAATGTTTAGCTTATCAATACGGCCTGACGATTTTGTACGGATCCATTCGTGAAACATTTACAACCATGGCAAATCGTATGGGTCAGCACGGCGCTTTTCTTCCGGTGCTGTCCTTCATGGAAGAGAAGCCTCCAGAAACAACGCCAGAGTTAACAGGTCCTAATTAATATTGCTTGGGACAAATCTCACAGGGCTACGCATCGGTTACCTTCTGTGAGTTCTCAATAAATTTGTTGCAAAAATGGGCATCTCCTTCCATTTTTCCTCCGATTGCCTATCTTTCAATAACCGTATCAAATAATGCTACGGGACCATCTCCCCACCGCCGTATGCCGGTGTATTCAAGACTGGCGTCTTCATATCGTTTGAACTTGTAGACCGCATCGTTCATCAATGCGCTGTTGAACAAGTTAAGACTGGCGAGAAGTGCGAAGTCTTGTTTGGAGAGGCCAGTCACGCGTTTAAACAGCTCGGGCTCTAGTTCTTGAATCACGTCTTTGAGTTTCTGTTCCCGATAATCCGTCAAATACATGAACACAGGAATACGCGTCGCAAACTTGATGAGTTTGTCTTGAATTTCCTTGCGTTTGTTTTTGAATTCCTTCTCCGCTTCCGTCATTTCTTTTTTTTCTTTTTCGGTAAGTTTTTGTTCATTGGCTTTCTTTTTGGCAGCCTTGACGGCGTTTGACTGACTAATGATGGTTTTGATCTCAGTGTTGAGGTTTCTAAATCCCTCAATGCCCATCAGGGCGCTCATGGCTTCAGGGTTATCCGCCAGCAAATTGTGGTGCTTGGCGCGCTCTTCTGCAGCCATTGCTTCGACGGTCGACTTGAATAGGACCCGATCGCCTTGGCTTCCTGCTCGCACAAGATTGACGATTAAGTCTGCTCGAGGCATGGGCTCTCCTTTTGTAGGCGGCTAGGCGTCACCGATTTAGAACGGAATATCGTCGTCCAAATCTTCCAAAGAGCTCTTGGCCGGTGCGGTGTTGCTGGCGGCAGGGCGCGCGGCCGGGGCGCGGGCGGCGGGGGCGCCTTCGCCGGCGGGGGTACCCATGCCTTCACGGCCACCGAGGAGTTGGAGTTCGGTGGCGATGATGTCGACGGTGTTTTTCTCGACACCGGTGGTTTTGTCGGTATAGGTGCCGTACTTCAAGCGGCCTTCGACGTAAATGGGGCGACCTTTTTTGACGTATTCGCCGGCGATTTCGGCCAGGCGGTCATAGAAGGTGACGCGGTGCCACTGGGTGTCTTCAACCATTTCACCGCTGTTTTTGTCTTTGCGGCGGCTGGAGGTGGCAATGCTCACGTTGGCCACGGCCTGACCACTGGGCAGGTAGCGAATTTCGGGGTCGCGGCCGCAGTTGCCGACGAGGATGACTTTGTTGACGGATGCCATGGTGAGATTCCTTTTTCAATTGGGGTCAATTATGGGGCCTTCGGCGGGGGATCGTGGCGGCCCGGCGCCGACATTCCTGACGCTACCAGCAACCACAGCAGCATGACGCTAGCGCAGCTTACGAAAAGGCCTTGTGTGCCGTAACCCCGCACCAAGAGGCCCCCCACCCAGCCGCCCACAAAAAAGCCGAGCGACTGCAAGGTGTTGTACACGCCCATGGCCGCGCCGCGCGCGCTGGCGGGGGCCAGGCGTGAGGCCAGGCTGGGCTGGCAGGCTTCGAGCACGTTAAAGCCGCAGAAGAACACAAACAACAGCACCGAGAGGGTGGTGAGGCTGGGGTCGCCCGAGGCGAGCCAGAGCAGGAGGATTTGCACCAAGGCGATGAGGGCAATGGCCACTAAAAAGGCCAGCCGCAAGCGACCCCGCCGCTCCAGGGGAAAGAGAAACACGCCCATGAAGACAAAGGACAGCAGGACGGCGGGCAGGTAAACCTGCCAATGGTGGTCCTGCGCCAGCCCGGCGCGCACCAAAAAGGCGGGAATGGACACCCACATGGCCAGCTGCACGGCGTGCAGCACAAACACCCCAAAGTAAAGCCGCAGCAAACCCAAATGAGTGAGCACTCGCTTTAAGCCTTCGCTAACAGGGGATTGGGGCGAGGGCTCGGCGTTGGGCACGACGCGGTGGACCACAACCATCCCCCCCAAGGTCAGGACGGTGGTGAGGGCAAAGAGCCCCGCCAAGCCCACCCATTGCGCGAGCAGGGGGGAGAGCACGAGGGAGAGGGCAAACATCAGGCCGATGCTCGAACCCACCAAGGCCATGGCTTTGGTGCGCACTTCGTCGCGGGTGAGGTCGGCCAGCAAGGCGGTGACGGCGGCCGAGACCGCGCCCGCCCCTTGCAGGGCGCGGCCGAGGATGAGGTGATCCAAATCCGGCGCCAGCGCCGCCCACAGGCTACCCAAGGCAAAGACGATCAGGCCGAGTTGAATGACGGGTTTGCGTCCCCAGCGGTCAGAGGCGAGGCCAAAGGGGATTTGCAGCAGGCCTTGGGTCAGGCCATAAATGCCCATGGCTAAGCCAATGCGGGCGGGGTCATCGCCGCCGGGGTACTGGCGTGCCTCCAGGGCGAATACCGGCAAAACCAGAAAAAGGCCGAGCATGCGCAGGCCAAAAATGGTGGCCAGGCTGGCGCTGGCCCGACGCTCCAGGGGCGTCATGGCAAAAGCGGCGGGAGCGGGTGGGGGGGCGGCGGTGGCAGACACGGGGTGAGCCGGGGAATCGTCCAGACAAACCGCGATTGTCTCGCATTGTGGCGCGAAGGGGCTGTGGGGGGCTATCATGGCGGGTTGCACATGAATGACCCCCAATCGTGAACGCACCCAACGACGGCACCTACCTCGCGCACGCGCTGAACTCCGGCACCATCAGCATCCGGGGGGCGCGCACGCACAACCTCAAGAACATTGACCTCGATCTGCCGCGCAATCGCTTGGTGGTGGTCACGGGGTTGTCGGGCTCCGGCAAGTCGAGCTTGGCATTTGACACGCTGTACGCCGAAGGCCAGCGCCGTTATGTGGAGAGTCTCTCCACGTACGCGCGCCAGTTTTTGGGGCGCTTGGACAAGCCGGATGTGGACTTGATCGAGGGACTCTCGCCAGCCATCAGCATCGAGCAAAAAGCCACCAGCCACAACCCCCGCTCGACGGTGGGCACGGTCACGGAAATTCACGACTACCTGCGTCTGCTCTACGCGCGCGCAGGTACCCCCTACTGCCCTGAGCACGGTAAGGCTTTGCAGGCGCAAAGCGTGGCGCAAATGGTGGACGCAGTGCTCGCCCTGCCCGCGGGCACGCGGCTGATGTTGCTCGCGCCCATCGCCCGCGAGCGCAAGGGGGAGTTCAGCGACACGCTCGCCCAGCTGCAAGCGCAGGGCTATGTGCGGTTTCGGGTCAATGGCACGGCCTATGAGTTTGACCAGTTGCCCGCGCTCAAGAAGAACGAGAAGCACGACCTCGATGTGGTGATCGACCGCCTCAAGGTGCGCGGCGACGCTGACGACGAGGGCGCCCAGCGCCAGCGTCTGGCCGAGAGTTTTGAGGCCGCGCTGCGCCTCGCCCAAGGTCGCGCCATTGCCCTGGAGATGGACAGCGGCGTGGAGCACGGCTTTAACGCGCGTTTTGCGTGTCCCTTGTGCACTTATTCTTTGGGCGAGTTGGAGCCGCGTTTGTTCTCCTTCAATTCGCCCGTGGGCGCTTGCCCGAGTTGCGATGGTTTAGGCCATCAGGATTTTTTCGACCCACAGCGCGTGGTGGCGTTTCCTTCGCTGAGCATTGCCAGTGGCGCGATCAAGGGCTGGGACCGCCGCAATGGCTATTACTTCAGCTTGATCGAGGCGCTGGCCAAGCACTATGGCTTTGATGTGGACACGCCGTTTGAGGACTTGCCCGCCGCCGTGCAAAAAGTGGTGCTGATGGGCTCGGGCGAGGAAGAGATCAAGTTCGTTTATCAAGTCGCCAGTGGCGCTCAGGCGGGGCGCAAGCTCACCAAGAAGCACCCGTTTGAGGGCATCATCCCCAACATCGAGCGGCGCTACCGCGAGACCGATTCCTCCCTCGTACGCGACGAGCTCGCGCGCTTGCGCGGGGTGCGTATTTGCACCGCTTGCGAGGGCACGCGGCTGCGCACCGAGGCGCGCCATGTGCGTTTGGGGGAGGGCCCCCAGGCGCGTGCGATTTACGAGGTGAGCCACATCACGCTGGGCGAGTGCCAGCAGTATTTCCAGTCCTTGCAGCTGGTGGGCGCCAAGGCCGAGATTGCCGACAAGGTGGTGCGCGAGATCAGCGCGCGCCTGAAGTTTCTCAACGATGTGGGTTTGAACTACTTGAGCCTAGACCGCAACGCCGAGACGCTCTCGGGCGGCGAGGCGCAGCGCATTCGCTTGGCCTCGCAAATTGGCTCGGGCTTGACGGGGGTGATGTATGTGCTCGATGAGCCCAGCATTGGCCTGCACCAGCGCGACAACGACCGCCTGATTCAAACTTTGCAACACCTGCGCGACATTGGCAACTCGGTGATCGTGGTGGAACACGACGAGGACATGATTCGCGCTGCCGATTACTGCGTGGACATGGGCCCAGGCGCGGGTGTGCACGGGGGCGAAGTGGTGGCCCAGGGCACACCTGCAGAGATCGAGGCCAATCCCACGTCCATCACGGGACGCTATCTCGCGCAAACGCTGCGCATTCCGGTGCCGACCCGGCGCCAACCCTATGTGCCCGGCGGCAAGACACCCGTGATTCGCATCACGGGCGCGCGGGGCAACAACTTGCGCCAAGTGACGGCGGCGTTTCCCGTGGGTTTGATGACGTGCGTGACGGGCGTATCGGGCTCGGGCAAATCGACCTTGGTGAACGACACCTTGTACACCGCGGCGGCGCACCACATTCACCGCGCCCATGAGGAGCCCGCCCCCCATGACCAGATTGAAGGGCTGGACCACTTTGACAAGGTGATCAATGTGGACCAGTCGCCCATTGGGCGCACGCCGCGCAGCAACCCGGCCACGTACACCGGCCTCTTCACCCCCATTCGGGAGCTGCTGGCCGAAGTGCCCATGGCGCGTGAGCGGGGGTATGGCGCGGGGCGTTTTAGCTTTAACGTGCCTGCCAGCAGTGGCGGCGGGCGTTGTGAGGCGTGCCAGGGCGATGGCGTGGTGCGCGTGGAAATGCACTTCCTCCCCGATGTGTATGTGCCCTGCGATGTCTGCCAAGGCCTGCGCTATAACCGCGAGACGCTGGAGGTGCGCTACAAAGGCAAGAACATCGCCGACATCCTGGCGCTCACGGTGGAAGATGCGCTCGCGTTTTTCTCAGCGGTGCCGGCCATCGCGCGCAAGCTGCAAACCCTCATGGATGTGGGCTTGTCCTATATTCGACTCGGGCAGTCGGCCACCACGCTCTCGGGGGGCGAGGCGCAGCGCGTCAAACTCGCGCTCGAGCTCTCCAAGCGCGATACGGGGCGCACGCTCTACATTCTCGATGAACCCACCACGGGCTTGCACTTTGCCGACATCGCGCTCTTGCTCAAGGTTTTGCAGGATTTGCGCGACGCGGGCAACACGATTGTGGTGATCGAGCACAACTTGGATGTGATCAAGACCGCCGATTGGCTCATCGACATGGGGCCCGAGGGTGGCGCCGGTGGCGGGCAAGTGGTGGCCGAGGGCACGCCCGAAGCTTTGGCCGCGCACGCGGGCAGCCACACAGGGCATTACTTAAAAGCGGTGCTCGCGCGCGGCTAAGCCCGCTCAGATCGCGGCTTGCAATTGGGCGCGGGTTTGTTCGGCCACGCGCCGCGCCGCGTCGGCAAAGTCGTCCTCGGCCGAGGCATACAAGATGGCGCGCGAGGAGTTCACCACAATCGCCCCCGTGACTTGTTCGCCGCTGTGGCGCAGGCCGGCGGCCACGGTGGCGGCAGCGTCACCGCCTTGCGCGCCCACGCCGGGGATGAGCAGGGGCAAGGTGGGGGCGATTTCTCGCACGCGCTCGATTTCGCGGGGGTAGGTGGCGCCCACCACCAAGCCCAATTGGCCGTTGCGGTTCCAAGGCCCTTGGGCCAAGCGCGCGACGTGCTCATAGAGCAGGGGCTGGCCTTGCACCGAGGCGAGGCGCTGGTTTTGCAAATCATCCCCTCCGGGGTTGGAGGTGCGGCACAGCAAGAACGCGCCTTTGTTCTCGTAGCGCAGGTAGGGCTCGACGGAATCCCAGCCCATGAAGGGCGAGAGGGTGACGGCATCGGCCTGGTAGCGCTCGAAGGCTTCGCGGGCGTATTGCTCGGCGGTGGAGCCGATGTCGCCGCGCTTGGCGTCCAGAATGACGGGCACATGGGGCGCGACCGCGCGCATATGGGCCATGAGGCGCTCGAGTTGGTCTTCCGCCCGGTGCGCCGCGAAATAGGCGATCTGGGGTTTGAAGCTGATGGCCAAATCGGCCGTGGCCTCGACGATGCGCGCGCAGAAATCAAAAATCCGGCTGGCGTCACCGCGCCACGCATGGGGAAAACGGGACGGCTCGGGATCGAGCCCGACGCACAGCATGGAGTGGTTTTGGCGCTGGGCCTGGGCCAGCTGGTCAAGAAAGCGCATGCCCCCATTGTAGGTTGCTGGGTCGCCCAGGTGCCTGCACGCCCCGCCACAAAGGGCTAAGATGTTTATCTATGTCAGCACTGCCCCAGCTCACGCGCCAGCAGTTTTGGATCCTGGTTACCCTGACCCTGGTTTGGGGCATCAACTGGCCGATCATGAAGCTTGGTGTGACCGGTTACCCGCCTTTGGCGTTTCGTAGCTTGTCGATGATTCTCGGCCTGCCCATGTTGGCGCTGGTCATGCGCGTGCTCAAGGTGGGCTTTCATGTGCCGCGTCCTTACTGGGGTGAGTTGGTGCGTTTGGCCACGCTCAACATGTTCATCTGGCATGTGCTGGTGATTCTGGCCTTGCCCATGCTCTCGAGCGGACGCGCCGCCATTCTGGGCTACACCATGCCGATTTTTTCGGCACTCTGGGGCATTCTCTGGTTTCAAACCCCGCTGCGCCCACGCGCCTGGCTTGGGGTGGTGGCCGCGGGCATGGGCGTGATGCTCTTGCTCTGGTACGAATGGACCGCGTTTGCGGGCCAGCCCTTGGCGGTGCTCATGGTGCTGGTGGCGGCCGCGTTCTGGGCCTTGGGCACGCAGCAGCTGCGCCGCACCCAAATGCCCGTCGCCACGCTCACCATTGCGTTTTGGATGACGGCCATGACGCTGGTGCTCATGCTCGTGCTCACCACACTTTTCGAGCGGGAGCGCTGGCACTGGCCACCGGAGCACACCCAAATCTCCATCCTCTACAACGCCGTGGGCGTGTTCGCCTTTGCCCAAGCCGCTTGGCTCACGCTGGCCCGCGGCCTGCCGCCCGTGGCCTCCACGCTGAGCGTGATGTTCATTCCGGTGCTGGGGGTGTTCAGTGGCGCGGTCTACTTGGATGAGGTGTTGCACTGGCAAGACTGGGCCGCCGTGGTCTTGATGGTGGTGGCCATTGCGTCGGTGTTGTGGCCCAGCCAAACCCCCGCCCAAGCCGAGGCCCGCGCCGAGGACACGCCCCCCAAATCGTCTTGATTCCCGCCTCTTTAGCGTGAGGGCTGCTGCGCCATGGCCAAGCAGAGATCGGCCCAGGCCTTGGCTTTGTCGGGCAGGTTGCGCAACAAATACGCGGGGTGGTAGGTGACCACCACCGGAATGCCGCGATACGCATACACCTGCCCGCGCAACTTACCCAAGGGTGCGGTAGCCGCATCAGGCACGGTTTCTGCCAACAAAAATTGCGCTGCAAAGCGGCCCATGGCCAATATCAGACGGGGCTGCAAACATTCGATCTGACGCGCGAGGTAGGCCCCGCAAGCGGCGACTTCCTCCGGCTGCGGGTTGCGATTTGAGGGCGGGCGGCACTTGAGCACGTTGGCGATGTAAACCCCCAAGCCGTTGTCACCCGCTTGGGTGCGGTGGCGGCCACAGGCCTTGAGCATGTTGTCGAGCAACTGCCCTGCGGGGCCCACAAAGGGCTCGCCGGACAAATCCTCCTGCTCACCCGGGGCTTCGCCCACAATGAGCCAATCCACCGCCGGCACGGCGTCGGCGGGCGTCTCCACACCCACGCCAAACACCGTGTGCTGGCGCGACTCGCACAGGCCGCAGCCCTCGCAAGACGCCACCGCTTGCTGCAGCCCCGTCCAATCGAGCGAGTCCACGCCTTCTGGACGAACGTACTGGCGCAAGGGGGCACTCGGTGCGGCGGGCGCAGCCTGCGCCGCGGCACGCACGAGCGATTGCGGGGTGGCCACGGGCAGACGCAGCACATCCGGTGGCGCGGCCTCGGTGGGTGCGTCGGCTGGCGCGGGGGGCGTGCTGCGGGCGGTGTGACCCTCGACAGCGCTTGGCGCGTGGGGGGGCGCGCCCCCTGGCGCAGGACTCGCAACGGCGCTGGACGCGGGGGATGCCGCAGGCGCGGGGGATGCGGGCACCGAACGTGCCGCTGCGGCGCCAGGCGGGGCCCAAACCTTGATGCCCATTTCCGCCAGGATGGCGCGTTGTCGGGTGTCGAGTTCCATGGCGGGCCTCACCACGTCAAGGTCATCACCACTGCGTGTTCGCGCTGAGCGCCTCGCAGGGGGTAGTAATCTTTGCGCAAGCCCACCTGACCAAAACCATAGGCTTGGTAGACGGCTTGCGCGCGCGCGTTGCTCGCGCGCACTTCGAGCCACAAGCAACGCAGCCCTTGCGCGGTGGTCCAAATCTGCAAGCGCTCGAGCATGCGCCGGGCATGGCCCTGGCGCTGATGATCCGGAGCAACCGTGAGGTTGAGCAGGTGCACTTCGTCCACGCCCCGCATGGCCACGAAATAGCCCAGGAGTTCGCCGTCCTGCCACAGGCCTTCGAGGTGGTAGCCCGCCACCAACGCGTCACGGAAGTTGCCCTGCGTCCAGGGGTGGCTATAGGCCATTTGCTCAATGGGCAGCACGCGGGCGAAGTCGGCCTCCCCCAGGGGGGCAAAGCACGGTTCGGCAGATTGCGGCAGGGCACTCATGGGGCAACGGGTTCTGGATCAGGCAAGAAGCATACGCCGATTGTCGGGCCTAAGCGCCCCCAGCCGCCGCGGCCTGGCGCTCGGCGGTCGTGAGGGCGACTTTGTCGCGCACGTAAAGGGGCAACGCCGCCTCGGCCGGCACGGCCAAGCCGGCCGCCCAAGCTGCAGGGGCCAAGCGCAGCAGCGCCTCGGCACGCGGCGGGGTGTGCAAGCTCACGGGAGGGTGAAGGCGCTCGGCCAGACCATAGGCCGCATCGGCATTACCCGCCAGGCACCAGGCTTGGCCTTGCCAATGGGCGGGGGGGACGAGCGCCTCGGGGCTCACGACCTGCACCGGCGCTTGCGCCTGCCAAACGCCGTCCGCGCCACGCGTATAGGCGGCGGCGTAGACCTGCTGCATGCGGGCATCGAGCACGGCCAGCACATGGTGGGGCGCAGGGGTTTGCAAGCTCTGGGTGGATTCGGCCAACACGGCCAGGGTGTCGATGGGCAGCACCGGCACATTCGCCCCCCAGGCCAGCCCCTGCGCCATGGCGCAGGCCGTGCGCAAGCCCGTGAACGCGCCGGGGCCACGCCCAAAGGCGATGGCGCGCACCGCGGCCAAAGGGATGCCGGCTTGCGCCAAGAGGGCTTGCACCGTGGCCAAGCCCTCGCGCGAGGCGTGCGCGCCTCCCGGGCTCTCGTGTGACCACACCTGCCCCGCACGCCCCAGCGCGATGGACAGCACATCGGTGCTGGCCTCCAAGGCCAGCCAGCAAAAATCTTTCATGCAGGCGATTATCCCGGCAGTCATAATGCCGCCCATGCGCCCTCGCTTTGCCCTCCTCGCCTTTTGTTGGACTGCGCTGGCCTGCCTAGGCCCCGCGAGCGTTTGGGCCCAAGCGGGCAAAGCCGCCGCGCGGGGTACGGACGATGGGCGCGCCCCGCCAGCGATGGCGGGCGCCACCCCCCTGCCCGCGAGCGTGCAAGCCGCCCTGCAACGCGCCAAGCTGCCCCCCAGTGCACTGCACCTCGTGGTACTCGACCCGGAGGCCCGCACGCCGCGCCTGAGCCACCAAGCGGAGTTGCCCATCAACCCCGCCTCGCTCATGAAGCTCGTGACCACCGCTGCGGCCTTGGATTTACTCGGACCGACCCACACCTGGCGCACGCAGGTGTTTGTGGAGGGCGTCATCAAGGACGGCGTGCTGCAGGGCGCGTTGTACTTGCGCGGCGGCGGCGACCCCAAGCTCACAGTGGAGCGCCTGTGGTTGTTGTTGCGACGCGTGCAGGGCTTGGGCATCCAGCGCATCCAGGGCGATTTGGTGCTCGACAACACGAGCTTTGACTTGCCGCCGCACGACCCCGCGAGTTTTGATGGTGAGCCTTTGCGCCCCTACAACGCGAGCCCCGATGCGCTGCTGTTGAATTTCAAATCCATGTTGTTGCATTTTGTGCCCGATCGCGCGGCGCAGGTGGCCCGCGTGCACATCGAGCCCCCGCTCGCAGGGGTACAGTACCCCGCCACGGTGCCTTTGCAATCCGGCGATTGCAGCGATTACCGCAGTGCCTTGCGCGCCGACTTCAGCGATCCGCAGCGCGTGCGCTTTGGCGGCGCCTACCCCGCCGCCTGCGGTGAGCGGATTTGGCCCATCGCCTACAGCGCCCCCTCGCAGTACGCTACCCGCCTGGTGCAAGGCCTGTGGCAACAACTCGGGGGCCAGCTCAGCGGCCAAGTGCGGTTGGGCAAGGTGCCCGCCCACCTCCAACCCGTGTTGCAGTTCGATTCCCCGCCCCTGGCCGAAGTGGTGCGTGACGTCAACAAGTTCAGCAACAACGTGATGGCGCAGCAGCTCCTCCTGAGCCTCTCGGCCCAAGGGGCGACGCCCGGGCAGTTCGAAGCCTCGCGCCAAGTGGTCCAGCGTTGGTGGCGAGATCGCATTGGCGGCGAGCCGCCCATCGTGGACAACGGGGCGGGCTTGAGCCGTGACGAGCGCCTCACCGCGCAAGACCTCGCGCGCTTGTTGCAATGGGTGTGGCGCAGCCCCTTCATGCCCGAGCTCGCGAGTTCATTGCCCTTGACAGGGCAAGACGGTACCCTCAAGCGCAGCAAAGCCCAAGCCGCAGCGCACCTCAAAACCGGTAGCCTGCGCGACGTGGCGGGGCTCGCCGGTTATGTGGATGGTGCGCAGGGCAAGCGCTGGATCTTGGTGGTGGTGTTACACCACCCGCAGGCGCAAATGGGCCGCGCCGTGCTCGATGCGGTCGTGGACTGGACCGCCGAGCAATGAAGCGGCGGGTTTAGCGCCAGCCCGCGTTGAGGAAGTTCAGGTTGAACGCCTGGTCACTGAGGAGGCGGTGGCCAAACGAAGTCAGGAACAACTCATCCGCATAGAGGGAGTTGCTGTAAGACCACTCGAAATTGAAGTAGGCGCTAGTGGCTTTTTGGGTCACGCCAGTGGCCGCGAACTCCGCCTCGTTGGTCACGACACAGGCGGTGCGGGTAATCGGCTGGAGTGTCCAGCCGTTGGTCCCCACCAGCTGCGAGAGTTTTTGGCGGTCGGTACAGACCGGGATATTCGGGTTGCTCACGCCATAAGCGGTGAATGTATTGCAGTTGCCCGCTGGGCAGATGCCCGTGTCGGTGGTGCCCGTCATCAGGTTGAAGACGGCTTCGGGGTTGATGTTGAGCAGGGGGCGCTTGGTCGAGCTCGGGGGGAAGTACTGCACACACGAGACCAACAACTCCCAACGACCCGCGTAACTCGTGGGCAAAATCTCGCTGTTGCAACCGCGCTCCGGGTTTTGTTGTTCCGCATAGGTGTACATTTTTTCCACGGCCAGCACAAAGCTGTTGGTGGGCTGGGCTTTCTTCAGGGTCAGCACCAGCGGCGAACGCGCTACGGGCGGCGGCATGAGGTAGACGATGTTGCGGTGATTCGCGCCCGCATCGGCCAAGCGGCGCATGGCTTCAATCAAGGCCAGCATGTCGGCCTTGGGCACGACTTCGCCCTTGAGCGCCGCATTGAAGACGTCCATCGTGCCGGCCGTGATGATGAACATGTCGCTTGCCCCTGGCTTGCCATTGGCAACGAACGCATTGATTTGATCGGCCGTGGCCCGCAAATCCGCTACCGGCGAGGCAAAGGAGTAGCCCCCTGTACTGGTCACCTGCGCCCAGTTCACGGCGTTACCGCTCGTTGGAGCGGCCTTCAAGCGAATGCCGTAACGAAACGCGATCTGACTGGCGAAATTGCCGGCGTAGTAATAGAGACTGGTTTCGGGCAGGCCCATGGTGTTCAAGGCCCGGCCTTGATCATCCACGGTGGAGAGGGCATCGCCAAAGGCCACGATGCGCTGGGGCTTGATGGGATCAACCGTGGTGGACGCACCGCAACCGGCCAAAATGGCCATCGCACCAAGCAGCAAAGCAGTGAGTAGAGTCCGCATGTTCCGTTTCCGTGAGACATCAAAATGACGCCGAACGGGGAGTTTAACCCGCAGGGGCTCTTTCAGTGGCTTGCCGCCGCACGTTGCAACCGGTCACCCACACCTTCCCAGGCCTCACCTGGCGGGGGGGTTTCGATCCAGATGGCGTCGGCACCAGCGGCATCAAATGCCCGTAACTGGGCAAACAAGACCCGTGCGGCTTCGGCCGGCGCGCTGGGCCAGGGTTGCCAGTCGAGCCCCGCGGGACGGCCCTGTGGCGCCTGCGTGCTCCACACCGCCCAACGTTGCCCCGCCGGCGGACCGTCAGCGAGCGCCTGGTGCAAAGCCGTCGGGGATCGCAAATAGACGCGGGCGCGGGGGGCGTAGTGCGCCTCCAACGTACCCGACGCGCGGGGGGCCGCGTCGGGCAACTCCGAGGGGCGCAGGACGGGCTGGCCGCAGGCCTGAGCGAGCTCGGCCGGGGTGATCACGCCCGGGCGCAGCAGTACGGGCTGGCCGCGACTGCAATCGACGATGGTGGACTCAATGCCCACCGCGCAGGGCCCCCCATCGAGCACCGGCAGGGCAGGCCCAAACTCGTCCACGACGCGGGCGGCCGTGGTCGGACTGATGCGGCCGAAGCGGTTGGCGCTGGGTGCTGCCACACCCCGCACCCCCGCCTCTCGCGCGCGGCGCAGCAGCGCTTGGGCGATGGGGTGGGAGGGGCAGCGCAGCCCCACCGAGTCCTGTCCCCCGGCCGCCACTGCAGCCACCCCGGCACGGCGCGGCAAGATGAGGGTGAGTGGGCCCGGCCAAAACGCAGCCATCAGGCGCTGCGCGAAGTCGGGCACCTCGTGGGCAAAGTGCGCGACAGAGGTGGCATCGGCCACGTGCACGATGAGGGGATGGTCCGCCGGTCGGGCTTTGGTGGTGAAGATTTGGCGCACCGCCGCTTCTTGTTCGGCATCGGCCGCCAAGCCGTACACCGTCTCGGTGGGCAAGCCCAGCAAGCCGCCGTCGCGCAGAATGGCCACGGCGCGGGACAAATCCTCAGGGTTTTGACCGTCGAGCATGCTCAAAACGGGGCCATGCCCAACAAGCGCGCCGCCGTTTGGGCTTGCGCGCGGGCCGCCGCCAGTGTGGGGGCCGTGAAGTTGAGGTGGCCCATCTTGCGACCGCGCCGCGCCTCGTGCTTGCCGTAGAGGTGCAGGTGCGCGCCGGGCAAGGCGAGCACGTCGGCCCAAGGCGGGGTTTGCGCGGTCTCGCCCTGGGCAAACCACAAATCACCCAACAGGTTGAGCATCACGGCGGCGCTGTGCAGACGCGGCGCCGTCAGGGGCAGCCCCGCGAGGGTGCGCACCTGCAAGTCAAACTGCGAGACATCGCAGGCATCCATGGAGTAGTGCCCACTGTTGTGCGGGCGGGGCGCGATTTCATTGACAACCCAGCGCCCATCGCGCAAGACAAAGAACTCCACGCACAGCACGCCCACGTAATCCAAGCCTTGCGCGACGGTGTGCGCGGCGGCCACGAGTGCCTCAGACAACGCTTCGGGCACGGCGCCAGGACCGACTTCGGTGAGCGCCAAAATGCCCTCGCGGTGCAGGTTGCGCTGCACCGGCAAATGCACGGCTTGGCCGTCCGCACCGCGCGCCACGATCACCGAGCATTCGAAATCCAGGGGGAGCAACTGCTCGAGCACACAGGGCGCAGGCCCCAGCGCGGCCCAGGCGGCGGCCAATTCGCCCGCATGGGCCACCCGGCGCTGGCCTTTGCCGTCGTAGCCCAGTCGAGCGGTTTTGAGAATGCCCGGCAGGAGTGTGGGTGAGACGGCGGCCAGATCCGCTTCGCTCGCAATCACCGCGTACGGGGCCAATGGCACTTGGCAAGCCGTGAAATGCGCCTTCTCGCGGCGCCGGTCTTGGGCAATGGCCACGGCATCGGCCTGGGGCCGCACAGGCACATGGGCGGCGAGCTGCTTGAGGGCTGCGGCCGGCACGTTTTCAAATTCAGTGGTGACGGCTTGGGCTCTCTTGGCCAGCTCGGCCAGGCCACTCGCGTCGTCATAAGCGCTCACAATGGGCGATGGGCTCACTTGCGCGGCGGGGGCGTTGGGCTCGGGCTCGAGCACCACGGTGGTGTAGCCCAGACGCTGCGCGGCTTGGGCAAACATGCGCCCGAGCTGCCCGCCGCCGAGCACGCCCAAGGTGGCACCGGGCAAAAGGGGCTTCATGTGGGCAAGGTCATTTGGCGCGCGGCCTCGGTTTGGCGCGCGCGAAAGGCCTCGAGGGCCTGGGCTAGGGCGGGCTGGTGTAGCGCCAGCATGGCCACGGCAAACAGCGCCGCATTGGCCGCGCCGGCCTGGCCGATGGCAAAAGTCGCTACCGGCACACCCTTGGGCATTTGCACGATGCTGTGCAAGGAATCCACCCCCTGCAAATGCTTGCTCGCCACCGGCACGCCCAAGACGGGCACACGGGTTTTGGCGGCTAACATGCCAGGCAAATGGGCGGCGCCACCCGCTCCGGCAATAATGGCCTGTAAGCCTCGCTCGGCGGCAGACTCGGCATACGCGAACATGTCGTCGGGCATGCGGTGGGCGGAAACCACGCGCGCCTCGTACGGAATGCCAAATTCCTGCAAAATTTGGGTCGCGTGTTGAAGGGTCTCCCAATCGGAGTTGGAACCCATCACCACACCAACGAGCGGGCTTGTCATGAGATGTGTGGCAGGGCTTCGGCCCTGCAGTTGAATGTAAATGCCGATTTTAAAGCGCTGAACCCGCGGTTCGGCCACCAATGAAAGAAGGGTTGGGTTATGCAAGAAGTCACCATGCAAAATTTTGAAACGGAAGTCATCGCGACCTCCATGCAGACCCCTGTGCTGGTGGACTTTTGGGCGCCCTGGTGCGGCCCTTGCCGCTCCCTGGGCCCCGTGCTGGAAAAGCTCGAAACCGATTACGCGGGGCGCTTCAAGCTCGTCAAGATCAACTCTGACGACGAGCAGCAGCTTGCTGCGGCCTTTGGCATTCGCAGCATTCCCACTTGCGTCTTGCTCATGGGCGGCCGTCCAGTGGATGGCTTCATGGGCGCTTTGCCGGAGGGCAAGGTGCGCGAGTTTTTGGACAAACACTTGCCCAGCGAAGGCGAGCTCGCCGCCATGGCCGAAACCGACGAGGCCGAAGCCTTGATCGCCGCGGGCGACACCGACGCGGCCTTGACCAAACTGCGCGAGGCACTGGCACTCGCCCCCGACAACGACGAGGCCCGCTTTGACCTCGCGCGCCTGCTCATCGTCAGCGGCGAGCACGACGAAGCCGAAGCCGCCCTCGCGCCGGCCTTGCAACGCATCCCCCGCCCCTTGCGCTTTGAGGCACTGGCCCATTGGCTGCAAGCCTTGAAATTTGTGGAAAACGACCCGCGCGGCGGCTGGTCACTCGAACAATTCGACGCCCAAATCGCGCAAAACAAACGCGATTTCGATACCCGCCTGGCCAAGGCGCGTTGGCTGTTTGCCGCCGGCGAACTCGAAGCCGCCATGGAGGAGTTGCTCGAAATCGTGATGCGCGACAAAACTTGGAATGAGGAAATCGCGCGCAAAACCTATATCGCCATTTTGGAGCTGATCACCCCAGAGCCCCCGCGCGATGGCGCAGCCATCCCCGGTAAGAGCGCGGGCGGCATTGAGCTCACCGGCAAGGGGGCCTTGGCCGAAGACCCCCAACAAGAATTGGTCTCGCGCTATCGCCGCAAGCTGAGCATGGCGCTCAACTGAGCTCAGGCCGTGAGGCGCGCCAAGGCTTCTTGGTAGCGCGCCGCGGTTTGCGCAATCACCGCCTGGGGCAAGCGCGGCGCGGGAGGTGATTTGTCCCAGGGCTTGCCGCCCACCTGGGCCGTCTCCAGCCAATCGCGCAGGTATTGCTTGTCAAAACTGGGCGGGTTCACGCCCTCTTGCCAAGTGTCGGCGGGCCAGTAGCGCGAAGAGTCGGGCGTGAGGACTTCGTCCATCAGGGTGAGGGTGCCTTGCGCGTCGAGCCCAAACTCGAACTTGGTGTCCGCAATCAAAATGCCCTTGGTAGCAGCGATGTCGCGCGCCGCCACATACAACTGCAGGCTCAAGCGGCGAATGCGCTCGGCGAGGTCAGCGCCAATCAGGGCCACCATCTGTTCGAAGGTGATGTTCTCATCGTGCTCGCCTACCGCCGCCTTGGCCGCGGGCGTGAAGATGGGCTCGGGCAGACGACTGGCGTTGCGCAAACCCGGGGGCAGCGGCACGCCGCAGACCGATTGGCTTTGTTGGTATTCCTGCCAGCCGCTGCCTGCCAAGTAACCGCGCACCACGGCCTCCACGGGAATGGGCCGCAAGCGCTTGACGAGCATGGCGCGGCCGCGCACTTGCTCGACCTCGTCGGGCGCCACCACGCTGGTGGGGTCTTCGCCCGTGAGGTGAATCGGGCAAATGTTGCGGCCTTTGGGGCCGAGTTGGTCAAACCAGTAGAGGGCCATGCGGGTGAGCAACTCGCCCTTACCCGGAATGGGCTCGCCCATGATGACGTCAAACGCGCTGATGCGGTCTGACGCCACCATCAGAATCCGATCCTCGCCCACCGCATAGTTGTCGCGCACCTTGCCGCGCGCGAGCAGGGGCAGCGAGTGCAAATTCGAGGTATGCAGGCTCAATTCACCACCTGCGCCAGCGCCCCTTGCGCGTAGCGTTGGGCCATCACGGCCAAAGTGGCGCCTTTGATTTTGCCGGCCTGACCCTCGCAGCCGAACTCCAAGTAGCGCTGCTGGCAAATGGCCTTGGCGGCTTCGCGCGCGGGCTTCATCCACTCGCGCATGTCAAATTTGTCAGGGTTCTCGGCTTGGAATTTGCGCACCGCGCCGGTCATGGCCAAGCGGATATCGGTATCGATGTTGATCTTGCGCACGCCGTACTTGATGGCTTCCTGAATTTCTTCCACCGGCACGCCGTAGGTTTCTTTCATCTTGCCGCCGTACTGGTTGATGAGGGCGAGCAAGTCTTGGGGCACGCTGGAGGAGCCGTGCATGACCAAATGGGTGTTGGGAATGCGCGCGTGGATTTCCTTGACGCGGCTGATGGCCAGAATGTCGCCGGTGGGCTTGCGGGTGAATTTGTAGGCGCCGTGACTCGTGCCGATGGCGATGGCCAGGGCGTCGAGTTGGGTGGCTTTGACGAACTGCGCCGCCTCCTCAGGGTCGGTGAGCATTTGGCTGTGGTCGAGTTTGCCCACCGCGCCAATGCCGTCTTCTTCGCCGGCTTCGCCGGTTTCGAGGGAGCCCAAGCAGCCGAGTTCACCCTCGACGGTCACACCCACTTGGTGCGCCATGTTCACGACTTCGCGCGTGACGTTCACGTTGTAGTCGAAGCTCGCGGGGGTCTTGCCGTCTTCCTCTAGAGAGCCGTCCATCATGACCGAGCCAAAGCCCAAGGCAATCGCCCCCTGGCACACCTTGGGGCTGGTGCCATGGTCTTGGTGCATGACCAAGGGAATATGGGGGTAAGCCTCGGTGGCGGCCTGGATGAGGTGCTTGATGAAGGATTCGCCAGCGTACTTACGCGCCCCGGCGCTCGCTTGGAGGATCACGGGTGCGCCCACCTCGTCGGCAGCAGCCATGACGGCCTGCACCTGCTCCAGGTTGTTCACATTGAAGGCTGGAATGCCGTAGCCGTGTTCAGCGGCGTGGTCCAGGAGTTCGCGCATCGAGACGAGTGCCATGGGATTTCCTTGCAGTACTGAAATAAAACTGCCCCCATTTTAGAAGGCTCGCCCAACAGGAGCTGTCAGGCCGCCCGGCAGATTTTGAGCATATTGGTGCCCCCCGGCGCACCCATGGGCTCGCCGCAGGTGATGGCATACACATCGCCCGACTGCACGATGCCCCGCTCTTTGAGGTAGGTCTCGGCTTGGCGCAGGGCGGTGTCGCGGTCGTGGCTGGTGTCCATGAGGAGCGCGCGCACATTGCGGTAGAGCGCCATCTTGCGCTGCGAAACCACCTGGGTGGTCACGGCGTAGATGGGAATGTGAATGCGGTGGCGGCTCATCCACAGCGCGGTCGAGCCCGACTCGGTCATCGCCACGATCGCCTTGGCGCCCAAGTGGTGCGCGGTGAACAACGCGCCCATGGCAATGCTTTGGTCGATGCGGTGGAAGGTTTTGCCTGTGAAATCGGCGTCGAGCGCGATCACCTCCGCGCCCTCGGCGGCGGCGCAAATGCTCGCCATTTCCTTGACCGTCTCGAGGGGATACTTGCCCGCGGCCGTCTCGGCGCTGAGCATGACCGCGTCCGTGCCGTCGAGCACGGCGTTGGCCACGTCACTCACCTCGGCGCGCGTGGGCACCGGGTTGGTGATCATGCTCTCCATCATTTGCGTGGCCGTGATGACCACCTTGTCGTGCTCACGCGCCAGGTGGATCATGCGCTTTTGCAGCGCCGGCACCGCCGCATTGCCCACCTCCACCGCCAAATCGCCGCGCGCGACCATGATGCCGTCACTCGCGCGCAAGATGGCCTCGAGGTGCGGAATGGCCTCGGCCCGTTCAATCTTGGCGATCAGCCCGGGCTTGTGTTTGTACTCAGCCCCCGCCACGTTGGCGAGTTGGCGCGCCATCTCCATGTCGGTGGCGTTCTTGGGAAAACTCACCGCCACATAATCGGCTTGGAAACTCATGGCGGTCTTGATGTCCTCCATGTCCTTGGCGGTCAGGGCGGGCGCGGTGAGTCCACCGCCTTGCTTGTTGATGCCCTTGTTGTTGGAGAGCTCGCCGCCAATTTTGACCACCGTGTGCACTTGCTCGCCGCGCACCGCCTCGACTTCGAGCACGATCAGGCCATCGTTGAGCAAGAGGGTGTCGCCTGGTTTGACGTCGCGTGGCAACTCTTTGTAGTCGAGGCCCACCGCGTCGAGATTGCCGGGTTCGGTGCGCTCGGCGTCAAGCACGAACTTGGCCCCGTTGACAAGCATCACCTTGCCCTCGGCAAATTTGCCCACCCGAATTTTCGGGCCTTGCAAATCGGCCATGATGGCCACTTCTCGCCCCGCGCGTTGGCCGGCCTCGCGCACCAAACGCGCCCGGTCGATGTGATCCTGGGCTTTGCCGTGGCTGAAGTTCAAACGCACCACGTTCACACCCGCACGAATCATCTCTTCCAGCAAGGCCGGATCACTCGATGCCGGGCCTAGCGTGGCCACAATTTTGGTGGCGCGGTAAATCATGGGGATCTCCTTCGGGAAAAAGCAAAATGGGGGTCCGTCTGATTCTCACACGAAGCGTGGGTCTTTAACCTAAAGGATTGATTTACGTCAGACCTATCGCCAAAAGCGCACAGATTTGCACCTTTTTGGTGCATTTTAGGGGCATTCGTCTACCCAAAATCAGGGGGGCTGGCGATAATGTCGGTTTGCGATTTTTGATGAGCCCCTGTGGGGCGTGTTTCTCATGTCTTCTTTGGATTCCCTTCACCCCATTCCCCCTGGTCAACCCATGCCGCACCGCAAGATCATGCGGGAGTGGCTGGTCCCGTTGGCGGGTCGCACGACGGCCAAAGCCATCGTGTTGCTGATGCTCGACTACGCACTCTGGGCTTTGTTGCTCGCTGGCACGGTTTACTTTGACGCGTGGTGGGCCAAACTGCTGTGTGGCTTGGCCGCTGGTTTCACCATTGGCCGTTTGTTCATCATTGGCCACGATGCCTGCCACCAAAGCCTTACCCCGCATCGTGAACTCAACAAGTGGCTGGGCCGGATCGCCTTTTTGCCCTCCCTCACGCCCTACAGCCTGTGGGACATCGGTCACAACGTGGTGCACCATGGCTACACCAACCTCAAAGGCTTTGACTTTGTTTGGGCGCCCTACACCGCCGAGGAATTCTCCACCCTCTCGCGTACCCAACGCCTGCTCGACCGCATTTACCGCAGCGGTTGGGCGCCGGGCCTGTACTACATGATCGAGATCTGGTGGAAAAAAATGTTCTTCCCGAGCGCCCAAGCCATGCCCACGCGTCGCCCCGTCTTCCTCAAGGACAACCTGTTGGTGAGCGCCTTTGGCGTGCTCTGGGTGGGGGTGATGGTCGCGGCTGCGCTCGCCTATGACCAATCGGTGGCGTTGGTGCTGCTCACCGGCGTGGTGGTGCCGTTCCTTTTTTGGGTCTCCATGATTGGGTTTGTGGTGTATGTGCACCACACGCATGTGAAGGTGAGCTGGCACGATGACCGCACCGCATGGTCCAAGGCGCAGCCCTTTGTCTCGACCACCGTGCACCTGACCTTCCCCTTCAACATCGGCGCGCTCATGCACCACATCATGGAGCACACGGCGCACCATCTGGACATGAGCATTCCGCTCTACAAGCTCAAGCAAGCGCAGGCCAAATTGGAAGAGTTGTTGCCCGAGCGCATTGTCATCCAGCCCTTCTCTTGGAAGTGGTATTTCGAGACGGCACGCGCTTGCAAACTCTATGACTTCCATCGCCGCTGCTGGACCGACTACCGCGGCCAAGCCACCAGCACGCCCGCACCGCTGCCGGCTTAAGCGCCAATCGGCTTATGATGAGCCCCGTGCGGTCTGGCCGCCGGGGCTTTTTTGTTTCCAGCCCCGGGACCGATGCCAACCGACTCGGGAGTGTTTGTGGCGTTGTTTCGCTTAAAGCGCAGCTGGCTGATAGGGTGTTTGGCCTTGGGGCTCGGGTCTGCCCACGCCATGTGGGTGACGGTCACGCGCAACGAAGTGGCCACTGTTTATGTGGATTCCGCCGCCATTGTGCGCAACCAGCATTTCAAGCGCATTTGGGTGGTGTA
>VEQC01000175.1 GCA_018883455.1 Limnohabitans sp.
GGCAAACAAACGATCCTAGAGTTGGCCTTTCCATTTTGCCTAATCCGCTGGCTTTAATTGGCTCGCCAGTTTGGATACATGCCTGTAGAGCTCAGGTAAATCATTGCAAATGGTTTTCCAGACGATTTCAAAATCGACCCTGTCGTAACCGTGGCTTACCCGATTACGCATGGCATACATTACCTGCCACGGAATTTCATTGTTTTGGAGTGCAAATTCAGGGTTGACGCGCTGGATATTGCTGGATGCTTCGCCAATGATTTCAATATTCCGAATAACCGCATCTTGGACTAATTTGTTGGATAAAAAAGTTATTTCATCCATGTCGCTGACATATTCTTCAATTCGCCTAATCGATTCCAGAATATGTTCAAGATAGTCTGCAACTCGCCACTCCCTCTTCATATAGGAATAGCCTCGGCCAGCACTTGGCCTCGAAACTTGTCGGGTAACGCCCGTGGGGTGAGTACGTCGACAGAGACGCCTAACAACTCTTCTAACTCAACCTGGATTTTGGCGACATCCATCAGCGTTGTATGGGGGGTTGTGTCAATCAAAATATCCAGATCGCTTCCCTCATGATCGTTCCCGTAGAGGACTGAGCCGAAGACACGAGCGTTACATGCACGATGACGCTCCACCACGGTCCGGATGGCCACGCGGTTGGTTTCAAGTGCAAGAGAGGGTTTCATGCGCAAATCGTCAGGAAAGTGCTAATTGATAATAACGCCTTTGCGTCTCCATGCAATACAGCATAATTCGTGGCGAGTCTTTTTGCGTCTTGGATAGCGGTGGGCGATGGACGGTCTGGGCATTGCAGGGTCAGCCGCGCATGAGCTCGCGGCCGATGAGCATGCGGCGGATTTCTGAGGTGCCGGCGCCGATTTCGTAGAGTTTGGCGTCGCGCAGCAGGCGCCCTGCGTCGTAGTCGTTGGTGTAGCCATTGCCCCCGAGGCACTGGATGGCGTCGAGGGCGGATTGGGTGGCGGCTTCGGCGGCGAAGAGGATCACGCTGGCCGCTTCTTTGCGCAGGGACTCGCCTTGGTCGGCGCGTGCGGTCATGGTCTGGAGGTAGGCTCGGCTGGCTTCGAGGCGGGTGAACATGTCGGCGAGTTTGGCTTGCACGAGTTGGAATTCACCAATCGGTTGGCCAAACTGTTGGCGCTCGCGCACATAGGGCAGCACGATGTCGAGCGCCGCCTGCATGAGGCCCACACACGCGGCGGAGGCGATGAGGCGCTCGTAATCCAGCCCGCTCATGAGCACGCGCACCCCCGCGTTGAGTGGGCCGAGGACTTGGCTGGCCGGGACAAAGCAGTTGTCAAAGACGAGCTCGCACGTACCCGAGCCTCGCATGCCCAGTTTGTCCATGCGCTGGCGGGTTTCAAAGCCCGGGCTGTTGCGCTCCACAATGAAGGCGGTGATGCCGTCCTTGCCCGCGTCGGGCTCGGTCTTGGCGTACACCACATACGTATCGGCATGCCAGCCGTTGGTGGTCCAGAGCTTGCTGCCCTGGAGGACATAGCCCTCGCCACGCGCGGTGGCGCGCAGCTTCATGGAGACGACATCGGAGCCGGCATTGGCCTCACTCATGGCAAGCGCGCCCACGGCTTCTCCGCTGAGCAAGGCGGGGAGGTAGCGGCGTTTTTGCTCGGGTGTACCGTGGCGCTGGATTTGGTTGACGCAGAGGTTGGAGTGGGCCACGTAGGAAATCCCCACCGAGCCCGAGACGCGTGAAATTTCCTCAGCGATGACGGCGTGCGCTTGGTAGTTCAAGCCCGGCCCGCCATCGCCTTCGCTCACGGTGGGCCCGAGAATGCCGAGTTCGCCCATGCGCGGCCAGAGTTCGCGCGCGAACCAATCCTCGCGGTCAATGCGCCGCGCCAGGGGGGCGATTTGATCTTGGGCAAAACGCCGTACGGACTCGCGCAGGGCCGCGAGCAGCGCGGGGTCGACGTGGGGGTGGGACTCGGGTGTGGATGGGGTCATGGGAAATGCCTCCGCAGGGGGGGGATTGGGGGTCAGGTCAATCAAGCGTCACGATAGACGGGTTCGCGTTTTTCCGCAAAGGCGCGGATGCCCTCTTGCGCGTCTTGGCTTTGCAAGACCTCGGCGAATGCCTCGCGCTCGTGTTGGAGGGCTGCGGACAATTCCTCAAACCGGGCGCGGCGCAACAAGGCCGTGCAGGCCCGCAAGGCCTTGGGCGCGCGCGAGGCGATGGTTTGGGCCAGGTCGAGCGCGGTCTCGAGCAAGACCTGGGGTTGAACCACTTGGCTCACCAGGCCGGCTTGGAGGGCCCGGGTGGCATCGATGGGTTGTCCCGTGAGGATCATCTCGGCAGCGAGGGCCGCTGGCAACGTGCGCGGCAAGCGCGTGCACCCGCCGGCGCCCGCGAGGACGCCGAGTTTGATCTCGGGCAAGCCGAGCCGCGCTTGTGTGGAGGCGATGCGCAGATCACAGGCGAGCGCGATTTCGAGGCCACCCCCCATGGCCAGGCCATTGATGGCCGCGAGGATGGGTTTGTGGGTCGTGGGCCGGTGGGTGAGCCCACAGACTTGGGGGTCGTCCCGTCCTTGGCGAATGTTCTCTAACAGAAACGGCAAATAGTGGGGAATGTCTGCGCCGGCGCAAAAGGCGCGATCACCGGCGCCGGTGAGCACGATGCAGCGTACGGTGGGATCGTGCTCCAAGCGCTGCAAAGCCTGCGCCATGAGCTGATTCATTTCGGGGTCGATGGCGTTCATGCGCTCGGGACGCGCCAAGGTGATCAAGGCGACGCCAGGGCGCGGATGGGAGACGAGGACGCAATCACTCATGGGGTCTTCTCCTGCAGATGTCAGGATGTTAACATTCAAAAACGGACGCATGACCGTTTATTATCCAAACCGCACCGTTCGTCGTGTCAACCATTCCCCGTGAGGAGGCGAGATGCACACCGAAGTCCCCCACAGCGCACCATGGAGTTCCGTGGAAACCCTTGCTTGGCCCGAGATTCAAGCCCTGCAGTTGGCCCTTTTGCAGACCCAACTCCAATACTTGGCCGCGCGATCGGTTTTCTACCAACGCAAGTTCGCCGCCGCAGGCGTGCAGCCTGCGGACATTCGCAGCCTGGCGGATTTGGCCCGCATTCCCATGACCACCAAGCAGGAACTGCGCGAGAGTTTGCAAGCGGCGCCGCTGCTGGGCTTGCACCAAGCGGCAGATTGGCGCGACATTGTGCAAGTTCAGGCTTCTTCAGGGACGACCGGTAGTCCGGCCTATGTGGGCTTAACCCAATCGGATCAGCAGCGCTGGGCGGAGATGACGGGGCGAGGCCTGTATGCCGCCGGGATTCGCCCCCATGACACCGTGCTGCATGGCTTTTCCATGAGCAAGGGGTTTGTGGGGGGCATTCCAATTTGGCAAGGGGTGCGCCACATTGGCGCGGTGGACATTCCCGTGGGCGCCGATGGCGGCGTGGACCGCCTGCTCATTGCCGCGCGCGACGCCAAGCCGCGCTGCATCGTGGGCACGCCCAATTTCTTGCTCTACCTCGCCCAGGTGGCCCCGCAACTGATTGGCTGCGCGGCCACTGCCTTGGGCGTGGAGCGCTTGATTGTGGGTGGCGAGCCCGGGGGCGGGATTGCGGCCATCCGCGAGGGACTGCAATCGCAATGGGGCGCGATGTGTTGCGAGGTGATGGGTGGCACGGATCTGGGCTGCGTGTATTGGGCCGAAGCCGAGGATCAGCGGGGCATGTATTTGGTGGCCCCCGATGACGTGCTGGCCGAACTCATTGACCCCGTGAGCGGCGAGTCAGTTCCCTGGCGCGAGGGAGCTACTGGGGAGTTGGTCTATACCGCCTTGCGGCGCGAAGCCTCGCCCGTTCTGCGGTTTCGCTCGGGCGACCATGTGGTCGTGACTGCCATGGGCGGACCGGGGGGACGCACCACGCCAGCCATCCGCTGCTTTGGGCGAACCGACGACATGTTGATCGTGCGCGGCATCAACCTCTTTCCCTCGGCCATTCAAGACCTGGTGTCGGCCATGAAGCCCTTGGTGGGCGGTGTTGTGCGCGTGGTGGCTGATTTTGAGGGGCACACCACGCAGGACAACCTCAAACTCTTGGTCGAGCGCGCCCCGGGAGCCTCTGCGGCGGATGACGCGGGCGTGGCCGAGCAAGTGCAGACGCGGGTGCGCAATGCGCTCTCGGTGAAAGTGGAAGTGCGCATGGTCAAGCACGGATTTTTTGACGCGCCTGGGGCGCAGAAAGTGGCGCTGACCTTGCGCCAGATGCCCGACCTCACGGGCGCGTGAACAGAGAGAACGAGCACCATGGAGAACGATGTGGAATTGAACTCGGCGGCCTACGCAGCGCTGCTCGAAGATTTGCAAGCCGCGCGCGCGCAGGCTTATTTAGGGGGACCGGCACACGTGCGCGAAAAGCACCGCCAACGCGGTCGATTGCTGGTGCGCGAGCGCATTGAGCTTTTGCTCGACGCGGGGTCGCCCTTCTTGGAGATCGGCGAGCTTGCCGGCGAAGGGCTTTATGAGGGGGTGGCCCCAGGTGCGGGCATGGTCACGGGCGTGGGATTGATTGAAGGCCGCACTTGCATGGTGATTGCCAATGACCCCACCGTCAAGGGCGGGACCTACTTTGGCATGACGTGCAAAAAACACGTGCGCGCCCAGCGGTTTGCCTGGCAGCACCGCTTGCCTTGCGTCACCTTGGTCGACAGTGGCGGGGCATTTTTACCGGATCAAGCCAATATCTTTCCCGATGAGGGCCTCTTTGGCAGCATCTTTCACCAGCAAGTGGGTATGTCGGCCGAGGGCATTGCGCAAATTGCGGTGGTGCTGGGGGCTTGCACAGCTGGGGGCGCCTACATTCCCGCCTTGTGCGATGAGATCGTGATCGTGCGCGGCAAGGGGTTCATGTTTTTGGGTGGCCCCCAACTCGTGCAGGCGGCGACCGGTGAGTTGGTGGACGCGGAATCCTTAGGGGGTGCAGAAATGCACAGCCGCGTGAGTGGGGTGACCGACCATATTGCCGATGACGACGCCCATGCGCTGTGCATCACGCGCCGTTTGGTCAAGGCGCTGCCGCCCATGGCGCCGCCGCTGCGCGAGCGCATCGCGGCACGCGAGCCTGCACGCGCGGTGACCGACATCTACGGCTTGGTGCCACGGGATACCCGACGCCCCATGCCCACGCGGGAGATTTTGCAATGCTTGCTCGATGGGGGCGAGCTCTCGGAGTTCAAAGCCGAATATGGAGAGACCTTGATCACGGGGTTCGCCCACATCGGGGGCTGGCAAGTGGGGATTTTGGCCAACCATGGGGTTTTGTTCTCGGACAGCGCCGACAAAGCCACGCACTTCATTGACCTGTGTTGCAAGCGCAATGTGCCGCTCGTGTTCTTGGCCGATGTGGCG
>VEQC01000176.1 GCA_018883455.1 Limnohabitans sp.
TTGCGGGTGGTCTTGCCCGACAACGCAGCCGAATTGAGCGTGCGGGTTCAGCTCTCGCTCTTTGAGGCCTTGTTGCAGGAGAACCGCGAGCAGGCGCGCCACCTCAAGAACTTGGAAGAGGCGTTGGCGCAGGATGTGAGCGCAGCCATGACGCGCGAGTTGCAACCAGCGTTTGACCGCTTGCAGGGCTTGGCCTCGTTTCAGGATGCCACGCAAGGCTTGGGCGAGATGGTGCAAACCTTGCGCGGCACCCTCCAAGAGTTGGACCAATCCTCGGCACGTGCGGCACAAGCACGATTAGACGAAGCGCGTCAGCTGGGCGAGGCCTCCTCGGGCTTGGGCACGGGGTTGGGCCAGTTGCAAGGCACGCTGGGCCATTTGCAGCAAGCCATGGGGCAGATTGAACAAACTGCCAACCACTTTGCCCAAGCGGCCGAGCGCATCGAGCGCGCGGTGGGTTTGCAAAACACTTCGGCTGAGCAATTGGCCCATGGCGGGCAACGCTTGCAAGAGGCGCTGGAGACTGTGCGCGGCCAATTGCAAGACGCCCAGCAAGCGCTGAGCGCCACCGTGCAGTCCCTCACCGAAGGCGTGGGCCAATACAGCACACAAGTGGCGGATCTGCACGTGAAGATGGATCAGCACCTGGCCCAGGCCGTGAACCAACTGGGGGGCAGCATCAGCAACTTGGAGGAAGTGCTCGACGAATTTGTGGACGCACTGCCCAAGCGCGGTTGAATCGGGCACGAACATGCTACCCCTGCGACGCAAACGCCCCACGCACCCCTCGGAGTCTGTCGACGAATCCGGCTACATGGCCTCGGCCAGCGATTTGATGATTGGCCTGTTGTTCATCTTCATCGTGATGGTGATGGTGCTGCTCGCGCGCAAGCCCGAGCCCGCGCCGCAGGCGCCCCCCGACCCGCTCGCGCTGGTGGTGCAAACCATCGGTCAGCGCCTGCGCGCCGCCGGCGTGCCCGTGACGATCAACCAGGCCTCTGGGGTGATCACTTTGCCGGCCGACACACTTTTTGCCCGAGGACGTCCCGATTTGGAGCCGCAGGGCGTGGAGACCTTGCGCCTCGCCGGAGAACAATTGCAGGCCTTGCTGCCCTGCTATGTGTATTCGCAACGACGCCAATCCATCGACGGCTGCCCGCCCAATCCGCAACAGGTGGAGATTGAAACCATCCTCATCGAGGGCCATACCGACTCCGTGCCCTTGCAGCGCGGAGACTACTCGAACTGGCACCTGGGGCTCGATCGCGCACGCGCGGTGCTCAAGGCGCTGGGGAGCCAGCGCTTGCAAAACTTGCGGAACCAACGCGAGCAGCCGATTTTTGGCATCAGCTCGTATGCCGATGAGCGCCCGGTGGACCCCGCCGATGCGAGCTTGAATCGGCGCGTTGAACTGCGCTTTGTCCTCGCCTTTCAACCCAGCGAGACGGGGCCGGGCAATGCGCTCAAACGTTTGCAGGATTCGGTGCGCTAGGCCCCATGAATCTCTTTGCGCCGCTGCCGCCGGATTTTGACCAACTCGCGCACGCCGTGCGCTTGTTGCGCGGCGCGGATTTTGGCGTCGAACCTGACTTGCGCACCGTGGGTGAGCGCACCTACGCGGCATTTGAGGCGGTGGGTTTTCAAGCCCATCACTCACCTGCGCTGCGCCAGCGCCATTGGCGTCACTTGCCCTACGCGCTTTGGTTGGGCCCCGAGCGCGGCTTGGCCCAGCAGCCGGAATTGCTCAGGCACTATGGTGCGGTGATCTTGCCCCAAGCGTTGGACTCGCGCCGCCCACTGCATTGGGGGCGCGCGCTCTTGCACGCTTACTTTCAGCAATTCAAACCGCAAGACCCGGTGTTTGGACAAGTGGCGCAATGGGCGCAGGACTACTTCTTGCACCCACGCATCTGGCAAGCCTTGGCGCAAACCCAAGCCAATGGACTCTTGCGCTTACTGGGCCCCTTGCGGGCCTTGGAGCCCGGTGTGGGCCCACAAGCCATGGCCGACGACATTTTGGCGCTCCCCCCGGAGCGCAGCTTGGTGCAGTGGCAAGCGCAGCAAGGCCTGACCGATCACTTTTGGCTCAACCCCTTCTCGCAAGCCGCTTTTGTCTGCGCCACCCAAGCGCCGCTCGAGGTGCGCCGCACACCGGCTTATGTCAAGCGCCTGTGCGAATGGGCCTTGCATGCCCCCGGCACGGCGCAACAACGCTTTCGCTATCCCATTTGTCGCGACGAGCTGGCCTGGGCCCTGCTCTCGCCGTGGTTTGACACCCCACCGCCGCCGGAGATGCAACACCTCTTGCTTGCCGAGCTGCTGCGCCTCTTGGGTGACCCACGCCAAGACACGGCCGGCTGGTTGGGGGTGCGGCGCGAGGCCATCGAGACGGCGAGCCGCTGGCTCACGGCGCGGGCCTTGGACGCCTGCTTCGCGCTGCTCTCGCGCAGCGGGGACCCGCACGCGCCCTGGCGGCGCGCGTTTTGGGAGGCCTATTTCCAAGCAGGCCACATTCTGGAGGCTTGGCTGGTGGTGGGGGAAGCCGTGGCCGAGGAATGGGCCGCTCTACCCGAGGAGCCCCCTCTGGGGCAATATGGGCGCATTCTCGGGCCCGTCGCGCCCCACCAAAGCCTGCTCATGGTGCGCATGGGCGGGATTTTGTTTTGCGACTGGAGCCATGACGGGCGTTTGCGCGCTATTGCAGCGCAGCATAAACAAGCCCCCAAGCTCTATCAGGCCAGCTACCCCTTGG
Source organism: Limnohabitans sp. (assembly GCA_018883455.1). Classification (GTDB taxonomy): domain Bacteria; phylum Pseudomonadota; class Gammaproteobacteria; order Burkholderiales; family Burkholderiaceae_C; genus Limnohabitans. The sequence continues at coordinate 2,753 of VEQC01000176.1, forward strand.
TGGCCTTGCGGTTCCCGACTGCGCTCAACCTCAATGAGGGGCAATCGGATGATCCGGGGTTGCTGCACTTGCATTCTGCCGAAGGGGGTTGGCAAGACGCGGCCCGCCGCTTCATTGAAAAGCATTTGGGCATTGCCATGCCCCTGGCCCAACTGCTCCCTGTCCAGGCGGGTTAACCCGAGGCGGGGAATCACCTAGAGCCTTGATTTCAAACAATTCAGGCCTATTCCGTTTTGTCAGAATGGGTTCAGTCAGAAGCCTGTAAGAGCGTCCGACGAAAGTAGCGCACAATTTTTGAATCCCTTGAGGAGACTTTTTCATGAGCGAGCATCACATCTATCAACCTTCGGCCGAATTCGTCCAGCAGGCAACCGTCTCTGGCATGGCGGCCTATGAGGCCTTGTGCAAAAAAGCCGAGACCGATTACGAGGGTTATTGGGCAGATCTGGCGCGCGAATTCATCACTTGGAAAAAACCCTTCACCAAGGTGCTCAACGAGAGCAATGCCCCGTTTTTCAAATGGTTTGAGGACGGCACCCTCAACGCCTCCTACAACTGCTTGGACCGCAACATTGAAAAAGGCCTGGGCGACAAAACCGCGCTGATTTTCGAAGCCGATGGCGGCGAAGTCACCAAGGTCACCTACAGCCAGTTGCTGGCCAAAACCTGCCAATACGCCAACGCCCTCAAATCCATTGGGGTGAAAAAAGGCGATCGCGTGATGATCTACATCTCCATGTCCATCGAGGGCGTGGCGGCCATGCAAGCCTGCGCGCGCATTGGCGCGACGCACTCGGTGGTGTTTGGCGGCTTCTCGGCGCAATCCTTGCGCGACCGCATTGAAGACACCGGTGCCGTGGCCGTGATCACCGCTGACCACCAAGTACGCGGGGGCAAGCAGTTGCCCCTCAAATCCATCGTGGACGAAGCCATCGGCTTGGGCGGCTGCGGCTCGGTCAAGCATGTGCTGGTCGTCAAGCGCACGGGCGCGGACATCAACATGACTGCCGGGCGTGACCACTGGATGTCGGATGTGGCGGACAAACAAGCCACCACTTGCGAACCCGAATGGGTCGAGGCCGAGCACCCGCTCTTCTTGCTCTACACCTCCGGCTCCACCGGCAAACCCAAGGGCGTGCAGCACAGCACCGGGGGCTATTTGCTCCACGCAGCGCTCACCACCAAGTGGACCTTCGACCTTAAGGACAACGATGTGTTCTGGTGCACCGCCGACATTGGCTGGGTGACGGGCCACACCTACATCACCTATGGTCCTCTGGCTTTGGGCGGTACGGAAATCGTCTTCGAGGGGGTGCCCACCTACCCCGATGCCGGCCGCTTCTGGAAAATGATTCAAGACCACAAGGTCAGCATTTTCTACACCGCCCCCACGGCCATTCGCTCGCTCATCAAGGCGGCTGAAGGCAATGCCGCGGTGCACCCCGACCGCTACAACCTCAAGAGCCTGCGCTTGCTCGGTTCGGTGGGTGAGCCCATCAACCCGGCTGCTTGGGAGTGGTACTACGAGCATGTGGGCGGCAAGCGTTGCCCGATTGTGGATACCTTCTGGCAGACCGAAACCGGCGGCCACATGATCACCCCGTTGCCGGGCGTGACGCCCATGGTGCCGGGCTCTTGCACACTGCCCTTCCCCGGCATCCAAGCCGCGATCGTGAGCGAAACCGGCGAAGACATGCCCAATGGCCAAGGCGGCATCTTGGTGGTCAAGCGCCCTTGGCCCTCCATGATTCGCACCATCTGGGGCGACCCCGATCGTTTCAAGAAGAGCTATTACCCCGACGACTTCAAAGGCAAGTACTACCTCGCGGGCGATGGCGCCATTCGCGACGCGAACAACGGCTACTTCACGATCACCGGTCGCATTGACGACGTGCTCAACGTCTCCGGCCACCGCATGGGCACCATGGAAATTGAATCGGCCTTGGTGAGCTGCACCGACTTGGTGGCCGAAGCCGCCGTGGTGGGGCGCCCCGACGACACCACGGGTGAAGCCATTTGCGCCTTCGTGGTGCTCAAGCGGCCCCGCCCCACGGGGGATGAGGCCAAGCAAATTGCCAAGGTGCTGCGCGACCATGTCGGCAAGGAAATCGGCCCGATCGCCAAGCCCAAGGACATCCGCTTTGGTGACAACTTGCCCAAGACCCGCTCGGGCAAGATCATGCGCCGCCTCTTGCGCTCGCTGGCCAAGGGCGAGGCCATCACCCAAGACACCTCAACCCTGGAGAATCCGGCGATCCTGGAGCAGCTCACCGATAATCACTGAGTGAGTTCCAACCCGTCCATCTCCAACACCTCCCCTGATTACGCCCGCGCGCGGCGACGGCCGCGCGTCTGGGGCTTGGTGTTGGTTTTGGTCCTCCACGGCTTGTTGCTGTGGGCCATTCAGAGCGGGCTGGCGCGGCAAACGCTGCAAAAAAGTCAGCAGGTGGTGCAGGCCTTGCTCCTGCCCGAGCCGCCAGCGGTCAAGCCGCCGCCGCCCGCACCGGTGCCGCCCAGCCCCAAAACACCGCCCCCGACCCCCACTCCTGCTCCCAGCCCCGCACCGGTGGTGGCCCCCCCTACCCCGCAAAGCGTGGTCTTGCCTTCCCCCCCGCCGGCGGTGGCCGATGGT
>VEQC01000177.1 GCA_018883455.1 Limnohabitans sp.
GGTTGAGGGCATTGGCCTTGCCCCCGTTGGGGTGCAGGTCGATCAGCCGCAGGCGGGGGTATTGGGGCAAGAGTTCGCGTGTGAGCTCGGCCGTGCGGTCACGCGAGCCGTCATTGATCACCACCACTTCCCAAGTGCCGGGGTAGTCCTGTTGCATGAGGCTGTGCACGGTCTCTGCGATCGACCCCTCCTCGTTGTAGGCCGCCACAAACACACTCACCGAAGGCCATTGCGTGAGGGTCGGCAGTGCAGGGCGCTTGTCCAGGGCCAACGCGGTCATGATGAAGGCATTCATGAACCCGGGCACGATGGCGATAAAGCCAATCAAAAAGTAGGCCAGGGCAGGGGTGGTGTGCGCGCTCAGCGCTTCCAACCAGTGCGCCGAGAGCCACACCGAGAGGGCGGTCCACAGCGAAGCCACCACCAAGCAAATGAGAAATTTGGTCCGGATCGTGAGGTACATCTCAGGACGGTTTGGCAACAACCCATTGCGCCAGGGGGGCGGGGCGGGCGACCAAGTAGCCCTGCACGCAAGTGCAGCCTGCGTCGCGCAAGCGGTCCCGATCGAGCTGGGTCTCCACCCCCTCGGCCACCAACACCTTGCCAAATTTTTGCGCGAGCTGTGCCAGAGCCCGCACGATTTCATGCACCAAGGGGTCGTTCAAGGTGCGCACAAATTGTTTGTCGAGTTTGATCTTGTCAAACGGCAGCATGTGCAGACGCGCGAGGCTGGAGTAGCCGGTGCCAAAGTCATCCATGGCCACACGGATCCCGCGCGCTTGCAGACGCATCAAGAGGGCTCGGATTTCCGCATCCATGCGCTGGAACACCGACTCCGTGATCTCGATCTCGAGGTGGTTGAACGGCTGGCCGGGCGTGTTCGTCACGGTCTCGATGAACCACGACTCAAAGTCCGGTTGGGAGAGTTCTTGCATCGAGAAATTAATGGCCACCCGCAATTCGGCCGCTTCGGGGCCGTGCCGCAAGTCGCTGAGGTCGCGCAAGACCTGCGCGAGCACCATGCGGCCCACGCGCACGATTTGACCGGTCTCCTCGGCCACACGAATAAAGGTATCGGGCCCCACGGCTCCGAGCTCAGCATCGTTCCAGCGGCACAAGGCCTCGTAGGCAAACACGCGGTCCGCGACGAGGTCGAGTTCGGGTTGGTAGTGCAGTTGCAAATCGCCTTGGGCGAGGGCGCGCTCGAGTCGCGCCGCGACATGTGCATCGGCCCCCAAGCTGGGCTTCTCGATGGGCGCCCCACCGGCGCGCTGGTCGTGCAAGAGGCGGTCGCGCTCGGCGGTGACACGGGCCAATTGCATCCGTAAAGCCTGCACCTCATCTTGCAATGCGCCGAGCTGACTGGCCGAGGTGGGCGAGGAAGAAGAGGTCATGGGTCCTGAATATCCGCTTGAGGCATTTTAGCGGAGCCGCCTCGCCTCACGGGGGCACCCCACCTGCCCCTCACATCAGGTAGTGGTCGAGCAAGAGCGCGGCAAACAAGGCGGTGAGGTGGATGAGGGAGAAGCGAAAGGTTTTGCGCGCCAAGGCGTCGGAGTAGGCGCGCATCAAGGCGACCGCATAGGCAATGAAGCCCACGCTCAGCACCACGGCGCTCACCAAGTAGAGCCAGGAGCTCATGCCAAAGGCAAAGGGCATGAGGCAAGCGGCCATCAAGAGGAAGGTGTAGAGCAAGATGTGCAGGCGGGTGAAGTCATTGCCGTGCGTCACGGGCAGCATGGGCAGGCCGGACTTGCGGTAATCCTCGACGCGGTACAGGGCCAGCGCCCAAAAATGCGGCGGCGTCCACAAGAAGATGATGAGAAACAGGATGAGGGCTTCCGCGCCCACCTCGCCCGTCATGGCCGCCCAGCCCAAGACCGGGGGCATGGCCCCCGAGGCGCCCCCAATGACGATGTTTTGTGGGGTGAGCGGTTTGAGGATGACGGTGTAGATCACCGCATAACCAATGAAGGTGGCAAACGTGAGCCACATGGTCAAGGGGTTGACCCACACATACAGCAGCAAGGAGCCCAAGCCGCAGAGGGCCAACGAGAAGCCCAGGGTTTGCCAGTCGGAGAGCTCGCCCCGAGCGGTGGGGCGCCAGGCCGTGCGGCGCATCTTGGCGTCAATGCTTTTCTCGACCAGACAGTTAAATGCCGCAGCAGCGCCGGCCACGAGCCAAATGCCCAGGCAGGCCAGCGCCATGAGTTGCCAGTCCGCGGCTTGGGGCAGGCCAGGGACAGCCAGCACCATGCCAATGAGGGCGCAAAAGACGATGAGTTGAATGACCCTGGGCTTGGTCAGTGCGTTGTATTGTTGGAAGACGTTGCCGGGCATGATGGGGAAGGCGCGATTTGACGCGGCCTGATTGTGCGGCAAATTGTCCTCGACCGAGCGGCCGGGGTCAGGTTCTCCACCCGTCAATCTGGCTTTACCTAGGGTTATCCCTAGGAAAACCCTGCCTCAAAGAGTACATAGAATCCCTGATCTAAATCAATTCAAAGCGCAAATCCCGCAATCTCCCCATGAGTTTCAAACCTTTGTTCCTATTGGCCGGCCTGATCGCAGGTTTAACGGCACCGGTTACCCACGCCCAGGACTTGAAGGGCGACCCCCAAGCTGGCGAAAAGAAGATCGCCATGTGTATTGGTTGCCATGGGATTCCGGATTACAAGGCCAGCTTTCCCGAGGTTTACCGGGTGCCCATGATCTCCGGCCAAGGCGCCAAATACATCACCAATGCCCTCAATGCCTATAAATCAGGTGAGCGCAAGCACCCCACCATGCGCAGCGTGGCCTTGGGCTTGACCGACCAGGACATGGCCGACATTTCGGCCTACTATGAGAACCATGGCAAGGGTGCCGCAGCGCCCGAGCAGCTGCCCCCACCCCCTCCCAAAGTGGCTGAATTGCTCACCAAAGGCGGTTGCGCAGGCTGCCACGGCCCCAACTACAGCAAGCCCGTGAGCCCGGACTTCCCCAAAGTCGCCGGTCAGCACCGCGACTACCTCTTCATCGCCCTGAAGTCCTACAAGGCCGAAAACACCCCCACTTGGGGCCGCAACAACGCCATCATGGCGGGCGTGGCCAAGCAATACACGAACGCGGAACTCAAGCTCATCGCCAACTACCTGGGCACCCAACCGGGCGAGCTCAAGGTCGTTCCCCAGTCCCGTTTCCGTTAAAGGCCGGTTGGCCCAAGCTGTTTAGTCATTGAGGAACACAAATTGAAAAACCCAAGCCAACCCTGGAACCCGCTCGCCACCGTCGGTGCCGTGGCGGCCACCTTGTTTGCCCAAGCCGCTCACGCTGTCAATGATTTGCCCGGCGGCCCGGCCAATCGCCAACTCAACCTGCACACCCCGGCCACCAAACTGGCCCAAGAGCAGGCCGACTTGCACGTCTTCATGATGGTCATCTGTTTGGCCATTTTTGTGGTGGTTTTTGGCGTGATGTTCTACTCCATCTGGAAGCACCGCAAGTCGGTGGGCCACCAGCCCGCCACCTTCCATGAGTCGGTCAAGGTGGAAATCGCCTGGACCGTGATTCCCTTCATCATCGTGATCGCCATGGCCATTCCGGCCACGCGCACCGTGATCGCGCAGAAAGACACTTCCAACGCCGACCTCACCATCAAGGTCACCGGCTACCAGTGGCGCTGGGGTTACGACTACCTCAAGGGTGAGGGCGAGGGCATCTCCTTCATCTCCTCCTTGGACAACGAGCACCGCATCCTCTCCAACAACGGCGCCAAGGGGGCCGCACCGGACAACTACCTGCTCAAAGTGGACAACCCCCTGGTCGTGCCCGTGGGCAAGAAGGTGCGCATCATCACCACCAGCTCGGATGTGATTCACGCCTTTGCCGTGCCTTCCTTTGGCATCAAGCAAGACGCCATCCCGGGCTTCGTGCGCGATACCCATTTCCGCGCCGAGCGCACCGGTGACTTCTATGGCCAGTGCCAGGAACTCTGCGGCAAAGAACACGCCTACATGCCCATCCATGTGAAGGTGTTGAGCGAGGCCGACTACGCCGCCTGGGTGCAGCAGAAGAAAGCCGCTGCCCCCGCTGCTGAGGCGCCCAAGGCCGCCCAAGCTCCCGCTGGTGACGTGGTGGCCCAAGCCGCTGCTCCTGCCAAGTAATTCATCCTGATTCACGAAACGACCGAGGTAACCCATGAGTGCTGTCTTCCCCCCCCACGGAGCTGTGGCAGATCACCACGACGACCACGACCATCACCCGCACGGCTGGCGGCGTTGGGTCTATGCCACCAACCACAAAGACATCGGGACGCTGTACCTGCTGTTCGCGTTCACGATGTTCCTCTTTGGAGGCGTCTTGGCGCTGGGCATTCGTGCCGAGCTCTTCCAGCCCGGTTTGCAAGTCGTCAACCCTGAGCTCTTTAACCAGCTCACCACGATGCACGGCCTCATCATGGTGTTTGGCGCCATCATGCCGGCCTTCGTGGGCTTTGCCAACTGGATGATCCCGCTGCAAATCGGCGCATCCGACATGGCCTTCGCCCGCATGAACAACTTCAGCTTCTGGCTGATGATTCCGGCAGCCGTCATGCTGGCCGGTTCGTTCTTCATGCCCGGTGGTGCGCCCGCTGCCGGCTGGACGCTGTACGCACCGCTGACCCTGCAGATGGGCCCCTCCATGGACGCCGGCATTTTTGCCATGCACATCCTGGGTGCTTCCTCCATCATGGGTTCGATCAACATCATCGTGACCATCCTCAACATGCGCGCCCCTGGCATGACGCTGATGAAGATGCCCATGTTCGTGTGGACCTGGCTGATCACCGCCTACCTGTTGATCGCCGTGATGCCCGTGCTGGCTGGCGCCATCACCATGACGCTCACTGACCGTCACTTCGGCACCACCTTCTTCAACCCCGCCGGTGGTGGCGACCCGATCATGTACCAGCACATCTTCTGGTTCTTTGGTCACCCCGAGGTGTACATCATGATTCTGCCGGCCTTCGGCATCGTGAGCCACATCGTCCCGGCCTTTGCCCGCAAGAAGCTGTTCGGCTACGCCTCCATGGTGTACGCCACGGCCTCCATTGCCATCCTGTCCTTCATCGTGTGGGCGCACCACATGTACGCCACGGGCATGCCGGTAACGGGTCAGTTGTTCTTCATGTACGCCACCATGCTCATCTCCGTGCCCACCGGCGTGAAGGTGTTCAACTGGATCGCCACCATGTGGCGCGGCTCTATGACCTTTGAAACCCCGATGCTGTTTGCGGTGGGCTTCATCTTCGTGTTCACCATGGGCGGCTTCACCGGCCTCATTTGTTCCATGGCCCCGATCGACACCCAGATCCAGGACACCTACTACATCGTGGCCCACTTCCAC
>VEQC01000017.1 GCA_018883455.1 Limnohabitans sp.
CCCCATCGTGCACTTCGACCAGCACCGCCATGCCCAGATGGCGGGCCACGGCTTCGAGCTCAGCCATGTGGGCATCGGACAGGCATGCGGCGATGAGCAAAATGCAATCTGCGCCGATCGCGCGCGCCTCAAACACTTGGTAGGGGTCGACCATGAAATCCTTGCGCAGCACGGGCAGATCACAGCTGGCGCGGGCTTGTTTGAGGTAATCGTTACAACCTTGGAAGAACGTTTGGTCGGTGAGCACCGAGAGGCAGGCTGCGCCATGCTCGGCATAGCTTTGCGCGATGTCAGCCGGAATAAAGTCCTCGCGCAATACGCCCTTGGAGGGGCTCGCTTTCTTCACCTCGGCAATCACGGCGGCTTTGCCGGCCGCCATTTTGGCGCGCAACGCACCCTCAAAATCGCGCGTGAGCACGCGGCTCTCGGCATCCTCGCGCATGGCGGCGAGCGATTTACGCTTGAGCCCCGCAGCCACTTCTTCGTGCTTGACGGCCACGATTTTTTGCAGAATGTCGCTCATGCTTGGACTTCCTGCGTAAAGGCCACGAAGCGACGCAGCAATTCGCGCGCGGCGCCCGAGGCCAAAACCGATTGCGCCCGAGCGATGCCCGAAGCGATATCCGGGCACACATTCGCCGCGTACAACGCGACCCCCGCATTCAAGGTCACGATGTCGCGCGCCGCCCCCGGCTGGTTTTCCAGCACGCCAAGCAACATGGCGCGCGAGGCCTCGGCCGTTTCCACGCGCAACGCGCGATTGCTGGCCATGGGAAGGCCAAAGTCCTCCGGGTGAATTTCGTATTCGGTGATTTCACCGTGCTTGAGCTCGCCCACCAGCGTGGCCGCCCCCAAGCTGACCTCGTCCATGCCATCGCGCCCGTAAACCACCAGGGCATGCTCGGCGCCCAGGCGCTGCAACGCCCGCACCTGAATGCCCACCAGATCGGGGTGGAAGACGCCCATGAGGATGTTGGGCGCGCCCGCGGGGTTGGTGAGCGGGCCCAGGATGTTGAAGATCGTGCGCACGCCCAGCTCTTTGCGCACCGGGGCCACGTTTTTCATGGCCGGGTGGTGGTTGGGTGCGAACATAAAGCCCAGACCCAGGGTTTCAATACTGCGCGCAATCTGCTGTGGGGTGAGGTTGATGTTCACGCCAAGGCTTTCGAGCACATCGGCGCTGCCGCTCTTGCTGCTCACGCTGCGGCCCCCATGCTTGGCGGTTTTGGCGCCAGCCGCTGCGGCCACAAACATGGCACAGGTGGAAATGTTGAAGGTGTGCGAGCCATCACCGCCGGTACCCACGATATCCACCAAATGCGTGGTGTCACCCACCACCACCTTGGTTGAAAATTCACGCATAACTTGCGCGGCAGCGGTGATTTCCCCAATCGTTTCTTTCTTCACGCGCAAGCCCGTGATGATGGCTGCCGTCATCAAAGGCGAGAGTTCGCCGTTCATGATCATGCGCATGAGGTGCAGCATTTCGTCGTGAAAAATCTCGCGGTGCTCGATGGTGCGCTGCAAGGCTTCGACCGGGGTGATGTGATGGCGTTGGGTCATATCGGCTCCAAGTTCAGGGGCGCTGGCTCAAGATGGGGTGAGGAAATTTTGCAGCATGGCGTGGCCGTGCTCGGTCAGGATGGACTCGGGGTGAAACTGCACCCCCTCGATGGGCAAGCTGGCATGGCGCACACCCATGATCTCGCCATCCTCGGTCCAGGCCGTCACTTTCAGCTCGTTGGGACAGCTCGCACGGGCGATGGCCAAGGAGTGATAACGGTTGACGGTGAACTGCGTGGGCAATGAGCGGAAAACGCCCTCCCCCGTGGTGGTGATCACGCTGGTCTTGCCATGCATGAGTTCTTGTGCCCGCACAATTTGGCCGCCAAACGCGGCCCCTATGCTTTGGTGTCCCAAGCACACCCCCAGAATGGGCAGCTTGCCGGCGAAGTGCTGAATTGCCGCCACCGAGATGCCCGCCTCCTTGGGGGAGCACGGCCCGGGCGAAATCACCAGCCGGTCGGGTGCGCGTGCGGCAATGCCTTCGAGGGTGATCTCGTCGTTGCGGTAAACCTCCACCTCGGCGCCGAGCTCACCAAAGTACTGCACGATGTTGAAGGTGAACGAGTCGTAGTTATCGACCATCAGGAGTTTGATGCGCGTTGTCATGGCTTCACTCCAATCCTTCTTCCACGAGTTCACTCGCGCGCAACAAAGCACGCGCCTTGTGTTCGGTTTCGCGCCATTCCATCTCGGGCACCGAGTCGGCCACCACCCCCGCCGCGGCCTGCACATAGAGGGTTTGGTCTTTTACCACCGCCGTGCGGATGGCGATAGCGACATCCATGTCACCCGCGTAACTCAAATAACCGCAGGCGCCGCCGTAGAGCCCGCGCTTGACGGGTTCGAGTTGATCGATCAACTCCATGGCGTGCACCTTGGGCGCGCCGGTGAGCGTGCCCGCGGGAAAGGTGGCCTTGAGCACGTCCATGTTGGTCATGCCCTCGTTCAAAATGCCTTCAACATTGCTCACAATGTGCATCACATGGCTGTAGCGCTCGACCACAAAGGCCTCGGTCACTTTCACACTGCCCACACGGGCAATGCGGCCAATGTCGTTGCGGGCCAGGTCAATGAGCATCACATGCTCGGCACGCTCTTTCGGGTCGGCCAACAACTCGGTCTCGGTGGCTTTGTCGATCTCTGGCGTGGCCCCACGCGGGCGCGTTCCCGCGAGCGGGCGAATGATGACTTTCTGCCCCTCGGGCGTGTGCTCCTGGCGCACCAAGATCTCGGGCGAGGCCCCCACCACTTGGAAATCCCCAAAGTTGTAGTAATACATGTAGGGGCTTGGGTTGAGCGAGCGCAACGCGCGATACAGCGAGAGCGGGCTTTCCGTAAAGCGCTTGTGAATGCGCTGCCCCACCTGCACCTGCATGAAATCGCCCGCCGCGATCAATTCCTTGGCACGCTCCACCGCGCGCAGGTAGTCCTCTTTGGCGAAATCCCGTTGTGCAGGGTGACTTTGGCTCGCGCGCACAATGGGCGCACTCACCGAGTACTTCAGCTGCTCTTTGAGGTCACGCAATCGGCGCTTGGCATTGGCATAGGCCTCAGGCCGACTGGGGTCGGCATACACAATGAGGTAGAGCTTGCCGGAGAGGTTGTCGATGACGGCCAACTCCTCACATTGAAGCAACAAGATATCGGGGGTACCCAAAGTGTCTGGGGGACAGGTGTGGGCGAGCTTTTTCTCGATGTAGCGCACGGCGTCGTAGCCAAAGTAGCCCGCCAGTCCGCCGCAAAACCGCGGCAGACCTGGCCGCAGGGCGACTTTGAAGCGCTGCTGGTAAGCGGCAATAAAGTCGAGCGGGTTGCCCGTGGCGGTTTCCACCACTTGGCCGTCCGTCACGACTTCCGTGCGTGCGGCCTCGCCAAAACCGCTGGCACGCACCAGGGTGCGCGCAGGCAAGCCAATAAAGCTGTAGCGACCAAAACGCTCTCCCCCCACGACCGATTCGAGCAAGAAACTGTAGCGGCCCTCGTCCTTGGTATGGGCCAATTTGAGGTAGAGCGAGAGGGGGGTTTCGAGATCGGCAAATGCTTCGAGCATCAAAGGGATGCGGTTAAAGCCTTGGCCGGCCAGACTTTTGAATTCGAGTTCAGTCAACATGTCGCGCCTCCATAGCGCTGGCACATGGGGTGCCATTCATCATTCCAGGGTTCGCCCGATCGCATCACGGGCACGAGGTGCGGTTTGGGGCCCATTGAGGGGCAACCGCGCAAGCGGGGGTGGGAATTTAGGCTGGCTGACGCCAGGGCCAAGCTCCCCGGCCGCTGAGACGCTGGCCTGGCAGAACAACTGCAGTGGAGCTGATGAAGAATTTTTGCATGTCACATAAAGTGTAACAAAACCCGGACGCGCCCTTCAAACGTGCAAAAAAGGGCCAATCGCATCGAGGCGATCCAACCAAGCCAAGGCGGGCACGGCCGTGATGGGCTCGCCATGGTTGAAGCCATACGTCATGAGCACCACCGGACAACCGGCCGCGTGGGCGGCTTGGGCGTCGTTGCTGGAATCGCCCACCATGAGGGTTTGCGCTGGCGCCACGCCCAAAGCCTCACAGGTTTTGAGCAGGGGCAGGGGGTCGGGTTTTTTGCGCGCGAAGCTATCACCACCAAACACCTGGACGAACGCGCCCGACAAGCCCTTGGCCGCTAATAAGTCTTGGGCAAAGCGCAAGGGTTTGTTGGTCACGCAAGCCAAAGGCAAGTCTGCCTCTCGCAAGAGCGCCAGGCCCTCCGGCACACCCGGAAATAAAGTGGCATATTGGCCGTTGATCGTGTCGTAATGGTGCTGATAGCGCGCCCAAGCCGTGGGCAACAAGGCCTCGGGGCTGCGTGCCTCGCACACATTGGCCAAACCGAGCTCGGCTTGGGCGAGGCTGTGCGTGAGCGAGACCCGCAGGAGATGCTCCGAGCCCTTGCCCACTTGACGGGCAATCCATGACGCCTGCAAAGGGGGGAGGTCGAGGTCGGCCAGGGTTCGGTTGAGCGCGACCTCGAAGTCGCCCAAGGTATCCACCAGGGTGCCGTCGAGGTCCAGAATGATGGCCGAGAAACGCGGCGCGGTCGCGGCGCTCAAGCCAAGGCCCCGCGCATGCGATCAATCACCGCCTTGTAGTCCGACTGGCCAAAGATCGCGCTACCCGCCACAAAGGTGTCCGCTCCCGCATCGGCCACGCGTCGGATGTTCTCCGCCTTGATGCCGCCGTCGACTTCTAGGCGAATGTCGCGGCCACAGCGGTCGATGCGCGCGCGCGCCTCCTCGACCTTGCGCAAGGCCGAATCAATAAAGCTTTGCCCACCAAACCCGGGGTTGACGCTCATGATGAGGATGAGGTCGATGTCATCGATCAACCAATCCAGCACCGCCAGGGGTTGCGCTGGATTGAACACCAAACCGGCCTTGACCCCCTTGGCCTTGATGGCCTGCACGCTGCGATGGGCATGCGGGCTGGCGTCCGGGTGAAAGCTGATGAGGTCGGCCCCGGCCTCAGCAAACGCCGCGGCCAGTGCGTCTACGGGCTCGACCATGAGGTGCACATCAATCGGCACGGCCTCCCCCGCAGGGGTTTTGGCGTGGGGTTTGAGGGCTTGGCAAATCATGGGCCCAAAGGTGAGGTTGGGCACATAATGGTTGTCCATCACGTCAAAGTGAATCCAGTCGGCGCCTGCGGCAATCACGTTGCGAACTTCTTCGCCCAGACGGGCGAAATCGGCTGAAAGAATAGAGGGCGCGATGCGATAAGGAGTCGTTTTCATGGGGCTATTGTCGTCTTTTTGCTCTGCACTCGGGCATGCGCCACAATCATGCCATGGCGCGTTATCAGTTTAAAGTCGAAGTGCACCCCCAACATTTGGCCGACCAGTCGGTGCCATCGCGGGGGCTCTATAGCTTTGCCTACACGGTGACGATCACCAACACCGGCGAAGTCGCAGCCCAACTCATCTCCCGGACCTGGCACATCAACGATGCCAATGGGCTACACGAGCGGGTCAAAGGCCTTGGGGTGGTGGGGCACCAACCCTTGTTGCAGCCCGGCGAAACCTTCGAATACACCAGTGGCACGCGTTTGCGCACCCCCACCGGCACCATGCATGGGAGCTATTTCTGCGTGGCCGAAGACGGTGAAAAATTCGACGTCGACATTCCGATGTTCGTTCTCGATGCCCTCTCGGACGGCACACAACGGCCGCTACACTGAGCCCCACCATGGGCGAATTCGACCTCATTGACCGTTTTTTTCGCCGCCCCGTCCGCCGCGCGGTGCTGGGCGTGGGGGACGACTGTGCTCTGCTCGGCAACACGGCGCCCATGCAATGGGCCATTTCCAGCGACATGTTGGTCGAGGGCCGTCACTTTTTGAGCACGGTGGACCCGGCCAAACTCGGCCACAAGGCCTTGGCGGTCAACCTCAGCGATCTCGCCGCCTGCGGTGCCGACCCCACTGCCTTTACGCTGGCGTTGGCCCTGCCGCGGGCGGACGAAGCCTGGCTCACGCGTTTCTCCCAAGGCCTCTTCAATTTGGCCGATGCCCACGGTTGCGAGTTGGTGGGGGGCGACACCACCCAGGGCCCCCTCAACATCTGCATCACCGTGTTTGGACAAGTGCCCGCTGGCGACGCGCTCCTGCGCAGCAACGCCCAAGCGGGGGACGACCTCTACATCAGCGGCCTGCTGGGCGATGCCCGCTTGGCGCTGGAAGTCTTTCGTGGGCAACTCGCCCTGGATGCGCACGATTTCGAAGCCGCGCGCGCCCGTCTGGAAACCCCCACCCCACGGGTCGCGCTGGGCCGTGCCTTGCGAGGGGTGGCCAACGCCGCCATCGACATCAGCGACGGCCTCTTGGGTGACTTGGGACACATCTTGCAACGCTCGGGCGTGGGCGCTGTCGTGCACACCGACTGGCTCCAGCACCCCGCCCAGTTCGATGCCCAGTCCGTCGGCATGAGTCCCGTGTTGGCGCAATTGCCCTGGCCCAAGCGGCTCGACTTGGCTTTGGCCGGTGGCGATGATTACGAGTTGTGCTTCACCGCCGCGCCCGATCAACGCGACGCGGTACTGGCCGCCGCGCGCGAAAGCCACACCCCGGTGCTGCGCATTGGCCACATCACCGCCGAGAGCGGCCTGCAGGTTCTCGACCCGCAGGGAGAGCCCATTCGGCGACGCTTTGCGGCCTTCGATCACTTTGCGTCATGAACACGCCCAGCGCCACCTTTCTGGTCTCACACCCAGCCCACCTCATCGCGCTCGGCTTTGGCTCGGGCTTATCGCCTATTGCTCCCGGCACGGTCGGCACCTTGTGGGCCTGGCTTTTTTTCACCGCGCTCTCTCCCCTGCTCTCCCCGCTCGCCATGGGGCTCTTCATTGCCGCGAGCGCACTGGTGGGCTGGTGGGCCTGCACCCTCACCTCCACCCATCTTGGGGTGATGGACAGCGGCGCCATTGTGTGGGACGAAGTGGTCGCTTTTTGGTTGGTCTTGTGGCTGCTCACGCCCGCGAGTCTGACGAGTCAACTCGCGGCTTTTCTCTGGTTTCGCTTCTTTGACGCCGCCAAACCCGGCCCCGTGCGATGGGCAGACACGCATTTCAAGGGCTTTGGCTGGCGAGGGGGCTTTGGCATTCTCTGGGATGACTTGGTGGCGGCGTTTTGCACCCTACTGGTGATTGCCCTGTGGCGCGCCTGACGCCACTCGGGCAAGCTGGAGGACAAACAAACCACAAGCGGAGGACCTCATGGCGCAATCACTGGCCCAGCCCCTGGCACAAGCCCTTTTGCAACACGGCTGGATGCTCAGCACCGCCGAGAGTTGCACGGGTGGATTGATCGCCGCGCGCTGCACGGACCTGGCCGGCTCCAGCGATTGGTTCGAACGCGGCTTCGTGACCTACTCCAACGACGCCAAACACGAGTTGCTGGGCGTGGACCCGAGCCTTCTGCGTCAGCACGGGGCGGTGAGCGAGCCCGTCGCCCAAGCCATGGCCTTGGGCGCTTTGCGCCATTCTCAGGCGCAAGTTTCGGTGGCCGTCACCGGCATTGCCGGCCCCAGTGGGGGCAGCGCTGACAAACCGGTCGGCACGGTCTGGTTTGCATGGGCTTTGCCGAGCGACACCGGCCCGACTTTGGGGGCCGAGACAGCTTGGGTCAAAACGGAATGCCGTCAATTTCCCGGCGACCGCACGGCCGTGCGCGAGGCCACGGTGGCGCATGCCCTGCAAACGCTCACCCACTGGCTCAATGCCCGGGGCAGCGGGGGCTAGACCGCTGGCCACACCTTCGCGACCGTGACCCCCACGCGTGCGAGCCGGTTGCGCAGGGTCAGCACCGCTTTGTCTTTGCTCAGCAGCACGGCCTGATGCGCGGCCGCCAGATCGACAAACTTCTGGTCGTCTACATCCTTACACACATAGGGCGCGCGCGGCGCATCCGCTTGAAGTTCAACATGGGCATCAAAGGCGTCGAGCACGGCCTGCGCCTCTTGGGGTCGGGCCGCCAAGCGTGCTGCAATGTGCGGATAGGCCAACACGCGCCGCAATTCTTCGCGCATGGACGGCGTCGCGATCCAACGCAGACCGCCCGCTTGCAAACGCTCCCGCAGAGGTCCGACGGCCGCGTCGTCATACACCCACAGGTCCAGCAGGATGTTGGTGTCGAGCACCACCGTGGAGACGCTCATTTCGGTGGCAAGAGGTCAAAGCGAAACAGACGGCATTCGATGGGTCCGTTCCACATGGGCGTACGGCGCGATTCTTTGAGCCGCATGCGGCCGGGCAACTTCAAATCGGGCGTGAGCATCCAAGCGGTCCAGCCACCAAAATGTCGCTTCCAATGCGCAGCGAGTTGCAAGAAAAAATCCTCGCCCTCTTGCACTTGCGCTTGTTCGCGTGCGGCTGGTGCGGGCCCACGCCCACCGCGGCGCTGGGTGCCCGCCACCCCGCCGGCCTCAATGCGCTCACCATAAGGCGGGTTGAGCAGCAGGATCCCTGGGGTCTCGCTCGGTGGCATACGCTGCAAGGCGTCCCCCCCGCGCAAGTTCACCGCCGCCGCGACGCCCGCGCGCTGCGCGTTACGCTGCGCAAAATCCACCATCCGGTGCGAGACATCGCTGCCAAAAACGGGCGCGCGCGCAGGGTGTTGCGCGGCCATGGCCGCGCCACGCAACTCCTGCCATAGCGGTGCGGCAAAGGGGCGCAAACGTTCAAACCCAAAGTGGCGCTGCAAGCCCGGCGCCATGCCACAGGCCATCTGCGCGGCTTCAATGGCAATCGTGCCACTGCCACAGCAAGGGTCGTACAACGGCACGCCCTGCGCCATCAAGCCCTCCGTGCCCCCCTCGCCTTGGCTCCAACCGCACACGGCCAACATGGCAGCGGCCAAGGTTTCTTTGAGCGGTGCATCGCCTTTGTCTTCGCGCCAGCCGCGCTTGAAGAGCGGCTCGCCCGAGGTGTCGATGTAGAGAGTGAGGTGATCCGCGGTCAGGTGAGCAAAAACGCGCACTTGCGCAAACCGCGTATCGACATCTGGACGTACGCCAGCTTTGGCGCGAAAGCGATCGACCAAGGCGTCCTTGATGCGCAACGCCGCAAAGTTCAGGCTTTTGAGCGGGCTGTGCTGGGAGGTGAGGTCAATCTTGAAGCTCTGGCGCGGCGTGAACCACTCCTCCCAGGGCACGGCATGCGCAATGGCATAAAGGTCTTGCTCCTCCCGATAAGGCTGGTGCACCAACTGCACCAACACCCGCTGCGCGAGGCGGCTGTGCAAGTTGAGCAAAAGCGCGTCGCGCCAGTGGGCATCCAGCGTCACCCCGGCACGGTGCGCACGACAAGCCTCGGGGTTTGCGCCGGTGATGCGCAAGACCTCCTCACGCAACCAAGATTCCACGCCTGCGGCGCAGGGCAAAAAAAGACGAAGGGCGGGCATGGACATGGTGAGGGTGCGCGGCGCTCAGAGCGCTTTGCGCAAATGGGTGGGCGCGATGCGCAGGGCTTCACGGTACTTGGCTACCGTGCGGCGCGCGCACTCGATGCCTTGTTCCTTGAGCATTTCCGACAACTGGTTGTCCGAAAGGGGTTTCTTGGGGTTTTCGTTGGCCACGAACTGTTTGATGAGCGCACGCACGGCGGTGCTCGACGCGTTGTTGCCGCTCTCGGTCTCGAGCCCTGAACCAAAAAAAAACTTCAATTCAAAAGTACCGAACGGGGTGCTCATGAATTTTTGGGTAGTCACCCGGCTGATGGTCGACTCGTGCAGACCGAGTTCCTCGGCAATTTCGCGCAGCACCATGGGCCGCATGGCCAACTCGCCATGCAAGAAGAAATTCTTTTGCCGCTCAGCAATCGCGTTGCTCACCCGCAAAATGGTGTCAAAGCGTTGCTGAATATTTTTGATAAACCAACGCGCCTCTTGGAGCCGCTGCTGCAAGCCTTGGTGGCTCTCACCTTTACCGCCGCGCAAGGCGTTGGCATAAATATCGTGCACGCGCAGGCGCGGCATGACATCGGGGTTGAGGGCAACGCGGAACTTGCCGCTTTTGCCACTGCGGGTGACGATCACATCCGGCACCACCACATGGCGTTCGACATCGACAAAGCGACGCCCGGGCTTTGGCTCCAAGCGACCAATGGCGGCAATTGCCGCCTTGATTTCCAGTTCGGAGGCGCCCGCCGCGGCTGCGAGTTTTTTCACATCCCGCTTGGCGAGCATGTCCAAGGGCTGGCGGCACAGCGCCAGCGCCACCTCGCGCACGCGCAAGGCCGCCTCGCCTTTGGGCTCAAGGGCATGGAGCTGCAAGGTCAGGCACTCCGCCAAGTCGCGCGCGCCCACGCCCGTGGGCTCCAAGCTTTGCAACAGGTGCAGGGCGACCGTGAAGCGGTGTTCGAGCTCTTCGAGCTGTTCGAGATCGTCTTCGCCGGCCAAACCTTCGGCCAAGCTGCGCAAACTGTCTTCGAGGTAGCCGTCCTCATTGAGGTTTTCGATCAGAAAGCGCAAGGCCGCTCGGTCGGTCTCATCCAAACGCAGCGCCAGCGCCTGGCGATGCAAGAAATCGGTGAGCGACTCCTGCGAGCGGGCGAGCTCGGTGGCATCGGCTTCGCCATCGTCATTGTGGTTCGTGCGTGCGGGTGCATCACCGCCCCATTCGCTGTCGTCTGGCGCCATCTCTACACTGTTGTCGCCCTCCCAGCTCTCGGCCACACCATCGATGGACGGCTCGCGCTCACTCGCCTGCGTGTCCACCGCCATTTCACTCACGTTGTCGTAGGCGGCCACCTCGCGGGCGGGGTCGAGGTCATCGTCTCGGGTGGGTGCGTCGGCCCGGTCGAGTCCAAACTCTTCGCGCTGGGGTAACTCTTCGTCACGCTCGAGGAATGGGTTCTCGTCGAGCATTTGATCGATTTCCTGTCCCAACTCCAGGGTGGAGAGTTGGAGCAGGCGAATGGACTGCTGCAACTGCGGGGTCAGCGCCAGATGTTGGGAAACGCGAAGTGAAAGGCCCTGCTTCATGTGGCCTCACATTCGGAAGTGCTCACCGAGGTAGACCCGGCGCACGTCGGCGTTTTCAATGATTTCCTGAGGCGTCCCCTGCGCGAGCACGCGACCATCGCTGATGATGCAAGCGTGGTCACAAATGCCCAGGGTTTCACGCACGTTGTGATCGGTGATGAGCACCCCGATGCCACGTGCCTTGAGAAAGTTGATGATGCGCTGAATCTCGATCACCGCGATTGGGTCAATCCCCGCGAAAGGTTCATCCAACAGGATAAACCGCGGCTGCGTGGCCAGCGCACGGGCGATTTCGACGCGGCGCCGCTCACCCCCGGAGAGCGCGACCGAGGGCGTCGCCCGCAAGTGCTCCACCCGAAGCTCTTGCAAGAGACCCTCCAAGCGGCGCTCGATCTCCGCCTCGCTCAGGGGCTGGTCGTGGGCATCGCGCTGCAACTCCAGGACCGCGCGAATATTGTCCTGCACATTGAGCTTGCGAAAAATGGAGGCTTCTTGTGGCAGATAGCTCAGCCCCAGACGAGAGCGGCGATGAATGGGCAAGTGGGTGACACGCTGGCCATCCATGAGAATCTCGCCGGCGTCGGCGCGCACCAAGCCCACAATCATGTAGAAGGAGGTCGTCTTGCCCGCGCCATTGGGGCCGAGCAAGCCCACGACTTCGCCCTTGCGAACCTCCAGGGACACATCGTGCACCACCTTGCGGCTACCATAGGCTTTTTGCAAGTGCCGCGCCACCAGTTGGCCCGCCAAGGAATCGGTCGGTGTCGGGCTAGGCGTCGTCATGGCCGGGACTCCGTGCGCTCGGGCGGGCTGATGGTGGCACGCACACGCCCTTGCGGCGCGTTCGCGCCCGGTCGCTGACCGTCGATGTACAACAGGTCGTTGAGGTTCTCATACACGATGCGTTGGCCCACAAAGGAGTCCACCAACGCCACACCGCGAAATCGACGGACTTCGGCGCGCTCGGAGAGTTCAATGCGGTCGGTGCGCCCGTCGTACTCAATGCGAACCGCCTCGCCCTCGAAAAACTCCTCCACACCCTCGCGTTTTTGCCGAAAAAAAGCTCGACTGCCCGGCTCACCCACAATCGTGGCGTGCTTGTAGCCGTCGGCTTTTTCGGATATTTCAATGCGGGCGCCGCGCAGAACCAACGTGCCTTTGGTCAGGGCCGCTTTGCCTTCAAACAGGGAATAACGCTTGGCATCGTCATACTTGAGGCGATCGGCCTCAATGCGCATGGGTTTGTCACGATCAGCACGTTCCGCAGACACCGTGCCCACCCCCAGCAGGAGGAACAGGGCAATCGGCAGGGATGCGACAGGGTTCAAGGCACGAATATTGCTGTGTAAAGCCTAAGTGGGATTCTAACCCTGCAATTTGCCAAAAAACAGCCCCGCGCGGCGGGGCTCTCGAGATTCAGGGGGGGGCGAACCAGGGCTCGCCCTTGGATTTAGCGCCCCCGGCGCACCTCAGCCAGGAGGTAATCGGTGACCTGCAAGGCGCGCTCCATGCTGCCGGCGAGGGAACCGTCGGTATAGAAACGCCCGGCGATGCCCAGCGCGGGCACGCCACGCACCTTGAAAGCTTCCATGGATTGCGTGGCCCGCTTGGCCTTGGTCACCACGCCAAAGCTGGCATAGGTTTCTTTAAACCGCGCCGCCGGCAAGCCATTTTTGTCAGCCCAAGCCGCCAGCGCCGCCTCGGTGTCGAGGCGTTGCTTTTCGGTATGGATGGCGTGGAAGAGCTTGGCGTGCAGCGTCTCGAGCAGGCCCAGCGCCTCGAACACGTAATAAGCACGCTGCTGGGGTTCGAAGTCATCCCGAAAGCGCACCGGCACACGCCGGACCGCGACATCCTTGGGGGCGGACTTGATCCATTGGTTAAAGGCGGGTTCGAAGTGGTTGCAGTGCGGGCAGCTGTACCAAAAAAACTCAATCACCTCGATCTTGTCCTGGGGCACATCGGTGGTGAGGCGCTTGTCGAGCGCGATGAAATCGGTGCCTTCCACCGGTTTGCGCTGGGCCTGCGCCACGTGGGGCCAGACCCCGGAAGCGGCCAATGCGGCCCCGAGCGCGAACTGTCGTCTTTCCATGAATTCTCCTCGAACGGTATCAGCGTTGTACCCGCACCAGGGCGGATTCGATGTGGGCGGACTCTAGGCGCTCGCGCAATTTGTCCGCTTCAGCTTTGGTTTGCAGAGGCCCCATGCGCACCCGATACACGATGCGCCCGCCCTGGTCACGCTCGCTGATGCGTGCGTCAAACCCCTGCATGACCAGTTTGGCCCGCTGGCCCTCGGCTTCGTCTGGGGTGCGATAGGCACCGGCCTGTACAAAGTAAATGAACGGCTCTTCGGCGGGTTTTTCGCTGGGCTTGGCCTCGGCGGGCTTGGCCTCCACAGGCTTGGGCTCTGGTTTGGCTTCGGTTTTGGCGCGCGCAAGGTCGCCCAGGGGATCCGTGCTCGCTCGCGGTTCGGTTTTGGCAGCCGGTTTGGCCGCGTCGGCGTCTTCGCCCTCTTTCTCGCCCGACTTGGCGGGGTTCTTGCCGTAAAGCGGCGCGTTGGGATCCCAGTCTTTGTTTTTGCGGTCTTCGGCGGCGTCTTGGTCCGCTGTGCGCGAGAGCCCCTTGTTCATGAACGGAATAGGGACTTTGGTGATGTAGACCGCCAATGCCAGCGCAATGGCCAAGCCCACCACCAAGCCGGCGATGAACCCCAGCACCGTCCCTCCACGGGGCGGATGGGCTGAACGCGAATGGGCAAAGGTCATGATAGGCCTCACATGGTATCGGGAGCCGAAACCCCCAGCAACGACAAGCCATTGTGCAGCACCCGCGCCGTGGCAGCGACCAAGGCCAAACGGGCGCGCTGGACCTGGGGATCTTCAACCAAAATGCGCTCGGCGTCGTAGTAGCTGTGGTAGCTCGCAGCCAGATCGCGCAGGTAAAACGTGACATCGTGGGGCGCGAAATCGCGTGCGGCTGCGGCCAGCATGTCAGGGTATTTGGCCAGCTGCAGCATCAAGGCTTGGGCCGGCGCCGTGGAGAGCGCGGCAAGGTCAACCGTGGCCCAGTCGGGCAGGGGGGCGTCCTGGGCTGCATGGCGCAGCACCGAGCAAATGCGCGCATGCGCATACTGCACATAGTAAACGGGGTTGTCGTTGTTCTTCTGAACCGCCAAGTCCACATCAAACACATACTCGGTGTCGGGCTTGCGTGAGAGCAAGAAAAAACGCACCGCGTCCTTGCTGGTCCACTCGATCAAATCCCGCAGCGTGACATAGCTGCCGGCACGCTTGGAGATCTTGACTTCTTCGCCTCCTCGCATGACGCGCACCATGGTGTGCAGCACGTAATCCGGATAGCCTTCGGGTATGCCCACGCCTGCAGCCTGCAAGCCCGCGCGTACCCGGGCAATGGTGCCATGGTGGTCAGTGCCCTGAATGTTAACTACCCGTTGGAAGCCCCGCTCCCATTTGGTGATGTGGTAGGCCACATCGGGAACGAAGTACGTGTAGCCGCCATCTGACTTGCGCATCACGCGGTCTTTGTCGTCGCCGTAATCCGTTGAACGCAACCACAAGGCGCCGTCTTGCTCATAGGTTTTGCCTGCGGCCACCAGCTTTTGCACGGTTTGTTCGACGCGGCCACTGGTGTAGAGGCTCGACTCCAAGTAGTAGTGGTCAAAGCGGACTTCAAAGGCCTGCAAGTCCAAGTCCTGTTCGCGGCGCAAGTACGCCACGGCAAACTGACGAATGCTGTCGAGGTCTTCCACGTCCCCGCTGGCCGTGAACGCGCGGTCATCGGCTTGCACGGTTTTGCGGGCCAGAAAGTCGTTGGCAATGTCTTGGATGTAGTCGCCGTTGTAGGCGGCTTCGGGCCAGCCCGCGTCGCCCGGTTTCAAGCCGCGCGCGCGGCACTGCACGGACGTGGCCAAAGTCTGAATTTGCACACCCGCGTCGTTGTAATAAAACTCGCGGTGGACCGCATGCCCCTGGCTGGCCAAGAGGTTACAAATGGCGTCGCCCAACGCCGCCTGGCGCCCGTGCCCCACGTGCAACGGGCCCGTGGGGTTGGCCGAGACAAACTCCACCAAAACGCGCTCGCCCGAAGCGGGTCGCTGGCCCCAAGCTGCACCCTCGCGCAGAATTTCACGCACGGTCTCTTGTTTGGCGCTGGGCTTGAGGCGCAAATTGAGAAACCCGGGGCCAGCGATCTCGAGAGCATCCACCCATTGCACAAAAGCCGGGTGTTGCATGAGCAAAGCCTGCAAGCGCTCCCCCACTTGGCGCGGGTTGCTTTGCAAAGGTTTGGCCAATTGCATGGCCGCCGTGATGGCGAAGTCCCCATGGGCGGCGACCTTGGGGGATTCGAAAGCGGCCTTTGGGCCTGCGCCGGGCAGCAAAGCCTCCAGCGCCTCGGCCAAAGCGCCGAGCAGTTGTTGTTTGACGAGCAGCATAGGCGCGATTTTACGGGTCGCGCCGTTGGGCAGCCCGCAACCAGTAATCCCGATCGGCGTAGTGCTGCTTGAGGAAATCAATCCAGAGCCGCAGGCGCAGTGGCAGGTGCTTGCGTTGGGCAAAAACGGCGTAGATGCCATTGGGAGGGGCGGCGAAGGCCTCGAGGACGGGCACCAAGCGACCTTCCAAGATATCCGCCTGCACTTCCCAAGTGCTGCGCCAAGCCAAGCCAAGGCCGGCCAAACACCAATCGTGCAGCACCTGACCATCGGAGCAGTCCATGGGGCCCTGCGGACGAAGGTGAATGACTTCATGGCCGTTCTTGCCGTTGTCGACCTTAAACGCCCAACCCCGGGTTTGGGAGGCATCGCTCGAGAGCGTCAAACAGCGCATGCGCAACAAGTCTTGCGGGTTTTGCGGGGTGCCATGCGTGGCCAAAAATTGGGGCGTGGCCACACAGAGTCGGCGGTTATCCGCCAAACGCAGACTCACCAGAGAGGAATCGGGCAAATCCCCCACGCGCACGGCGCAGTCATAGCCCTCGGAGGCGAGGTCCACCACGCGATCGCTCAAATTGAGCGAGACGGTCACCTCGGGGTGCTCGCGCAGGAATTGCGGCACGAGTGGGGCCACATGCCGCCGCCCAAAGCCCGCTGGCGCGGTCAAGCGCAAATGGCCATGCACCCGTCCGCCTCCCGCGCTCACACTGGCTTCGGCGTTGGCGACATCGGCCAGCACGCGCTGACAGTCTTCCAAAAAAGCCGCCCCTTCAAGCGTGAGGCTGATGCGCCGAGTGGTGCGTACCATCAGCTTGATGCCCAAGTGCGCTTCTAGGCTATCGAGTCTTCGACCGATAATGGCAGGCGCGACCCCTTCGGCGCGAGCGGCAGCCGTCAGGCTACCCCGTTGCGCGACCGAGACAAAGGATTCGTATGCCTTGAGCTTGTCCATACGGGCATTATGCAAATTTCCAGTGACATTTTGCTGACCCTCTTTCACATTCGCCATGACTGATAAACCCCTGTCCGCGGCCGCGGGTCCCTCGACGGCAGCGCCTTCTCTGGCCTATATGGCCCCCGCTTGGTTTGCCGTGGTCATGGGCTGGAGCGGCTTGGCCGGGGCCTGGTTGCGTGCGGAATTCCTGCTGGGCGACCAAGCCCGGGCCCTGGGCACGCTGGGTGCGGTGTTGGCCGCCTTGGCGTTCGTGGCCCTGGGTCTGGCCAGCCTGCGCCGCTTGAGCGCCCACCCGGCCGCCGTGCGAGCCGACATGCTGCACCCGGTGCGCCATGCCTTCATGGCCACGCTGCCCATCTCCATGCTCCTGCTCGCCGGCTTGGGCGTGCAACTGGCCTGGCGCGTGGATCCCTGGCTGGACAAGGCTTGGGCGTTGCTGTGGATTGTGGGGTCCGTGCTCGAACTCGCAGCCACGGTTTGGGTCATTGGACGTTGGTTACAGCCCAAAGAGCAAGGCGGGCCGCAGTGGCCCACGTTCACCCCCGCCTTGTTCATTCCGGTGGTGGGCAATGTGCTGGCCCCCCTGGCCGGCGTCCCGCTGGGATTTGAAGCCTGGGCCATGGCCCAGTTTGGCGTGGGCGTGTTGCTCTGGCCCATCCTGCAAGCCCTGCTCTTTGTCCGCCTGATCCAGGCTGGGCCCTTACCCGCGCGGCTCCTGCCCATGCTCTTTATTCCCGTCGCCCCCCCGTCCATCGTGGGACTAGTGGCCCTCCAGCTCCAGGCGCCCGCCCCCGTGGCTTGGGCCATTTGGGGCGTGGCCCTGTTTTTTGTCGCTTGGGCCCTGAGCCAATGGCGCGCCATGGTCAATCAAGCCTTTGGCATGCCGCATTGGGGCGTCAGCTTCCCCATGGCCGCCTGCAGCGCCCTCACCCTGCGCCTGGCCCAAACCCCGGACGGGGCCTGGCTCACCCTGCCCGCCCTGGCTTTGCTGGCTTTCACGACCTTGGTCATTCTGGGCCTGACCCTCAATACCCTGCGGGGCTTGCGGCAAGGCCACCTGTTGCAACCTGAGGGATGATTACCATTGCAAATGTCACGACTGCCACGCTTTTGAGGGGGTCAATCCTGACCTTACTATGGCCTAAGATTCCCCTTTGAACCCTTTTCACCATCCTCAGCTGCTTTACCACCATGACCGCCCACACTCCTCGCACAAATCTTCACTCTCTGCAGGTTGCCGACAGCCTGCTTCACTTCGTCAACCAGCAGGTGCTGCCGCAAACCGGCGTGAGCGCAGAAACTTTTTGGCAAGGCTTTGACGCCTTGGTCCAAGACCTGGCGCCCAAAAATATCGCCTTGCTGGCCGAGCGTGATCGCCTGCAACACGAGCTGGACGCATGGCACAGCGCCCACCCGGGCCCGATCAAAAACATGAAAGCCTATCGGGCCTTTCTGGAAAAGATTGGCTACCTGGTGCCGGCCCCCAAGAACGTCAAAGCCACGACGCGCAATGTCGACGCGGAACTGGCCCTGCAAGCGGGCCCCCAGTTGGTGGTGCCCATCCTTAACGCTCGCTATGCCCTCAACGCCGCCAACGCGCGCTGGGGTTCGCTGTACGACGCGCTGTACGGAACCGATGCCCTGCCCGAGACCGGTGGGGCCGAGCGCGGCAAAGGCTACAACCCCGTGCGAGGCGCCAAAGTCATTGAATACGCCCGCTATGTGCTCGACCGCACGGCGCCCCTCAAGCGCGGCTCGCACATCGACTCGACGGCTTACGCCATCGTCGGGGGTGAATTGGTGGTGCAGTTGAGCAGCGGACAGTCCAGCAAACTGGCCAAGGCCTCACAGCTCGTGGGCTATCAGGGCGACGCCGCCCAGCCCAGCGCGGTGCTGTTGCAACACAACGGCCTGCACTTGGAGGTGCGCATCAACAAGTCGCATCCCATTGGCGCGACCGACCCCGCGGGCGTGTGTGACCTGGTGCTGGAGTCGGCCCTCTCGACCATTTTGGACTTGGAAGATTCCGTTGCCGCGGTTGACGCGGATGACAAGGTGCTCGGCTATCGCAATTGGTTGGGCATTGTCAAAGGCACCCTGACCGAACCCGTGGAAAAAGGCGGCAAAACCTTTACCCGCGGCCTCAACCCAGACCGCGTGTACACCGCCCCCAAAGGGGGTGAAGTGCGCCTGCATGGCCGCTCCTTGTTGTTCCTGCGCAATGTGGGTCACCTCATGACCAACCCCGCCATTCTTTACCGCGGTAAAGACGGGCAAATGCATGAAATCCCCGAGGGCATCATGGACGCCATGGTCACCACCACCATCGCCATGCACGACCTGCTTGGCCACGGTGCCAACGGTATCCGCAACTCTCGCGCAGGTAGCGTCTACATCGTCAAGCCGAAGATGCACGGACCGGCCGAAGTGGCCTTTGCGTGCGAACTCTTTAGCCGCGTGGAACAAGTGTTGGGCTTGGCGCAAGACACCGTCAAACTCGGCATCATGGACGAGGAGCGCCGCACCAGTGTCAACCTCAAGGCCTGTATTGCCGCCGCCAAGAGCCGCGTGGCCTTTATCAACACCGGCTTCCTCGACCGCACCGGCGACGAGATGCACACGGCCATGCGCGCCGGCCCCATGCTGCGCAAGGGTGACATGAAGACCAGCGCATGGATTCAGGCTTACGAGAAAAACAACGTGCTGGTGGGACTCTCCTGTGGCCTGCGCGGGCGCGCGCAAATTGGCAAAGGCATGTGGGCCATGCCCGACCTCATGGCCGCCATGCTGCAGCAGAAAATCGCGCATCCCAAGGCCGGTGCTAACACCGCTTGGGTGCCCAGCCCCACCGCCGCCACGTTGCACGCCTTGCACTACCACCAAGTCAAAGTGGTCGATGTGCAAAAAGAATTGGAAAAAATCGATGCGGAGCGCCAACGCGACCCCATCCTCAACGACTTGCTGCAAGTGCCAGTGGTCGCCAAGCCCAAGTGGAAAGACGACGAGAAGCAACAAGAGCTCGACAACAACATTCAGGGCATCTTGGGCTATGTGGTGCGCTGGATCGACCAAGGCGTGGGCTGCTCCAAAGTGCCCGACATCCACAACGTCGGCCTGATGGAAGACCGTGCCACCCTGCGCATCAGCAGCCAGCACGTGGCCAACTGGTTGCGCCACGGCATCGTGACGGCAGCCCAAGTCAAGGCCACCTTCAAGCGCATGGCCAAAGTGGTGGACCAGCAAAACGCCGGCGATCCCCTTTACCAGCCGATGTACAACCGCTTTGAGCAATCCCCCGCTTACCAAGCGGCGCTCGATCTGGTGTTCCAAGGCGAAGCTCAGCCAAGCGGCTATACCGAGCCCCTGCTGCACGCCTGGCGTCTGAAGGTCAAAGGCCAGGCATGATCCACCCTCTGCTCTCGCGCGGGTTGCGGTTGGTGTGGCGTTCCTTGTTAGGGGTGTTGGGTGTGGCCGTCTTGCTCGTCGGCCTCTACCTCACCGCCAGCTACCACTACAGCTACTCCAAGGGTGAGAGCGTGGGCTACGTCCAGAAAATCTCGTACAAAGGTTGGATTTGCAAGACATGGGAGGGCGAGCAAGTGCGCGCCCTCGCGGTCATGCCCGCCATCCCGGAGAAATTCGCCTTTACCGTGCGCGACGACGCGGTGGTGGACCAAATCAACGCCCTTATCGGGCAAAAAGCCGTGCTGGTTTATGAACAGCACAAAGGCTTGCCGTCCTGCTTTGGTGACACTGAGCACTTCGTGACGGCTGTGCGCGCCGCCCCCGAGTGATCAAGCTGCGCGCGGTTTGCCCAAGCTCACGAGCTGGTGCAAGTAGCGCACCTGGCGGTTGACCTGTAACCACCACTGTGGAAACGTCGCCACCGGCGCATCCAACCGGCGAAAAAGCCGTGGCAGAGGCTGCTTCCACCAACGCACCTCCGTCCAGTCTGGCACCCGCAGGTGGCTCACGGTGTGCACCTCACGCGCTTGCGCAAACGCGCCCACCAGTTCAGCTTCCGAACCAAACCAAACATGCGGGGTCAAGGCCCGCATGCGTTGGGTCACAAAGGCCCAGCGCCGCTCGTCCCAGGGGTGGGCCGCTAGCGGCTCGGCCCACAGCGCCGCCACCACCACCATCTCGGGGGGCAACTGCTCAGGCAACTCGGCCAAATGCCAGGGGTGAACCCACCAAACGGACTTGCCTCGCACGAGGTCAGGGTCCGGTGCGGTGCAGCCCGTGCTTGCCGGCGCGGTGGTGTGCACGGCGGGCTCTTCCCAACCAAACTCGCTGCGCTGCACTTGCGCCAACGTGGCCCGGCTGTGGGCCACGAGCTCGATGAAATGCTCTTGGTTGTCAATCGTGGTTCCCGTGCTATGCCATTCGGCTGGCGCATAACGGGCCACTTGATCTGCGTTGAACAGATAGGGCTTGTCGCCACGCACCCCGGCCACCCACTGCCAATTCAGGGCATTGCTCGCCAGATCGCCGTCGAGCAAATGGCTATAGAGCCAGTGCGCGCCAACCCGCCAATGCACTTTGCGCAGGTGTACCAAATAACTGGCCAGCCACAAGCGAGCCTGATGGTGCAAGTGGCCGGTGAGGTAGAGCGTGCGCACCGCTTGATCAATGGCCGGCACCTGGGTACAGGCAAAACGCACATCCTCCGGGATGACATCGCTATAGCCATCTTCCTCAATCGGGCCCGCATGGGTGGGGGTGAACAAGGCCTCCTCGCCCCCATGCTCTTGAATGTGCTGAAAGAACTCGCGCCAACCCAGCTCATTGATGAGCTTGTGCTGAACCCCTATGCGATGCCGGTGAAACAACTCGCGCGCCAAATCGGGCAAGCTCAGAAATCCATGCGTGAGGTAAGGCGATAGGCGCGTGAGCGCACCGTCCAAGTGCGCTCGGGTATGGACATAGGCCATCGGTTGAATCGCCACGAGGCGCTCAATCACGGCATCAAAATCAGGGGCAAAGTCCGTCATGATGTGTCTACACCGCTATTGTCACCGCAACCCACCCAGAAGGATTTTCCGCCGCTACACTTTCATCATGTCACCCGCACCGGCCTCCCCCGACCCCTGCCGCTGCCCCTTATGTGGCCAGCCCAACCACTGCGCCATGACCTTGGCGAGCCCCAGCCCTGAGCCTTGTTGGTGCGTCAGCGCCAATTTCTCCAAGGCCTTGCTGGCCCAGGTCCCCCCAGCTGCGCAAGGGAAATGCTGTATTTGCGCCGTCTGCGCGGCACAAGCATCCGAAGAATGATGGAACCGGGCTCCCTCGCCGCCCTCCAACAACGCTACGGCAAGGCCCACCGTTGGTGGATGCTGATGACCCTCATGATTGGGCAGATGGCCGCCATCATGTCCTCGACCGTGATGAATGTGGGCATTCCAGATCTCAGCCGCGAATTCCAGCTCGGCCAGGAAAGCGCCCAATGGGTGAGTTCGAGCTTCATGGTGGCCATGACGGTCTCCATGCTCACCACCCCTTGGTTATTGGCTCGCTATGGCTACCGTCGCACCTACGGGGTCACCATGCTGGTGTTGATGCTCGCCGGCATCACGGGCGGCCTGGCCGCCGATTACCACCTGGTGCTGGCCATGCGCGTGGCCGAGGGCCTTGCGGCTGGCGTGGTGCAACCCATTCCAGCCATCATCATCCTGCGGGCCTTCGCGCGCGAGGAACAAGGCAAGGCCAACAGCGTCTTTGGTATGGGGGTGGTGCTCGCACCCGCACTCGGCCCGAGCTTGGGCGGCGTACTGGTCGAGGCCCTGGGTTGGCGCTCGCTGTTTTTCATGGTGGTGCCTTTCTGCATGATCGCGCTGGCCATGGCGCGCCGCTATGTCCCCACCACGGCGCCGGGCGGCGTGAGCGCCAACCACGGTAACCCAAGCTTGGATCTGGTGGGCTTGGTTCTGGCCACGGTGGCCACCCTCGGGCTGCTCAATGG
>VEQC01000178.1 GCA_018883455.1 Limnohabitans sp.
CTTGTAGACCATACCGCCCAGCGAGATCACGCCCACTTCCGTGGTGCCCCCACCAATGTCCACGACCATCGAGCCCGATGCGTCTGAGACGGGCAAGCCCGCGCCAATGGCTGCGGCCATCGGCTCTTCAATCAGATACACCTCAGAAGCGCCGGCCCCAAGAGCCGATTCACGAATCGCGCGGCGTTCGACCTGGGTGGAACCGCAGGGCACGCAGATGATGATGCGCGGGCTCGGCTTGAGGACCGAGCGGGGATGCACCATCTTGATGAACTGCTTGAGCATTTGCTCCGTGACCGTGAAGTCGGCAATCACGCCGTCTTTCATCGGGCGAATGGCCTCGATGTTGCCCGGCACCTTGCCCAGCATGGCCTTGGCCTCATGGCCCACAGCTTGAATGGTTTTTTTGCCTTGGGGGCCGCCCTCATGGCGAATCGACACGACCGAGGGCTCATCGAGCACGATGCCCTTGTCGCGTACGTATATCAGGGTGTTCGCGGTTCCCAGGTCGATGGCCAAATCGCTGGAGAAATACCGACGGAAAGATCCAAACATTGATGTCCTCTCAGGGCCTGCCAGGCAGGGCAGACGCCATAAATCTGATCACCGCCCCGAGTGAGGCGGTTAAACCTTGGAATGATACCCGATGGGGCTTCTTGGCCTGATGGCGCAGGGGGGAATTCGGCGAATGGCTAATTTTGCAAACAAAGGTGTTGATTGACAATTCAAATCAAATACCTAAGAATTTATATCAATTGGTGTCAATTGCGGACGCGAGCCACGATTCCATGACCCTTCGATTGGATGCACACCCCCAGACC
This sequence comes from Limnohabitans sp., assembly GCA_018883455.1. Taxonomy (GTDB): domain Bacteria; phylum Pseudomonadota; class Gammaproteobacteria; order Burkholderiales; family Burkholderiaceae_C; genus Limnohabitans. Next base: position 822 of record VEQC01000178.1, read on the forward strand.
TCCCACGGGAGTCGCCCGTGAGAAGCCTTCGCATCCTCCGCGAAAAACCCACCGCCCAAGGCCAGCCGCGCGTGCGCATGGCTTGGCACGATGTGGCGGGCTGGCCGGGGCAAAAAACCGAGAAAAAAACCGTGCCTCGTGACCGTGACCTGCTGGTCTGCGGACCCCCGCAGTCGGGGAAGACCACGAGCCTATGCCGTATGGCCCAAGCCGTCCCCCTGTTCTGGCTCGACCACCAGGCCTTGCTGCTGCGTGTGAGCGATCCGCTGGGGGTGTGGCTCGACCACGAAACACTTCAGGCGTTTGCCCGCCAACGCGGTCTGGATTGGCGAGCGCTCAACACGCAGGCGCGGATCAAACTCCTCTACAGCTGGGCAGAGAGCGTCCCCGTCGTGCTGTTGGTCGATGACGCGCACAAACTCAATGGACGCAAACAAGACGTGGTGCAACACCTCCTGCGCCGCGCTTCCCGTATGGTGCTGAGCGCCCCCAGCGTGCAGGCCTTGCCCATGAGCCTGCGCGTGATCTGCCGCCATCGCCACATCCACAACCTGCGTTTGCGCAGTGAGGCGGCCTTTGACAGCACCGCCTCGCTCTTGGCCGCCCTGAGCCTCTTGGCCATCCTATTGGGCTGGTGGCCACTGCTCGCATCCATCGGCGCGCTCCACCTGCTCGCAGGCGGTCGTCTGGCCGCACGCCAACGTTAACCCTAGCGGAGAAACCCATGAAATGGACCTCGCATGTGCTCATCAGCGCCAGCGTCTGTGTGCTCTGGCGTCCGGAAGTCGCCCCCATGGCCATTCTTGGAGCGACAGCCCCCGATTGGTTGGAGGGCTTGGCGCAACGTCTCAAAATCCCGCTCACCCACCGAGGCGTCACCCACGTTCTCACCACCTGGATCGGTTTGGCCGTGCTCTGCCGCCTCATGGGCGCACCCCCCGCCGTGGTGGCCTTTGTGTTGGGCGGCGTGATTCACTGGCTATGTGATGCCCTCACCGTGAGTGGCGCGCCACTGGGCTGGTGGTCGTCTCACCGCACGACCCTCTTTGGCGGCAAGATCGTCACGGGAGACCGCAACGAAACCCGTCTGACACAGTGCATTCTGGTGCTCTGCCTCGTGCTGCTGCAAGTGCGTGGGGCTTGGTGGGACGAGGAGGCTTACTCGCCCTTCTTCACCGACTGGGAAGCGCTCTACCAGGGGGGTGTGATCGATCCCATCGAGTGGCGGCTGCACCGCTTTCTCTTCTTCTGACGGGGGAGGTGCGCATGTCCATGCATTTGACCCATCTCGCCCGGCCAGCATCGCTTCGCATGCTGCTCGCCGGCATCACCTTGGCGACCTACTGCCACGCCGTGCCTTTTGGCTTGCCGCCCTTTCTCAGCGACGACGACACCCTCCCACCCGCGCCGCTACGCAAACCCAGCGTCACACGCCAGACCGAGGTCGACCGCATTGGCCTTGACGTGTTCGAGCGCGCCGTACAGTGCTGGCCCGCGCAAAGCCTCTTTCGCGGCGAGATCGCCTTTGAAGGGCGTCTGCACGGCGCACCCCTCATCCAACTCGACAGCAACGGTCAATGGTCGCAACACCGCTACAGCAGTGCCAACCTGGTGGCGCGCTTGCCCCTGTATTCCTCTTTGGAAGTGGACCGCGAACGCGAGCGCGAGCTCAACCGTCGACTGCACGCGGCAGATGCCGCGGGCGAGTTCTCCCTCACCCTCATGGAGCGCGAGCGCTTGCAGCGTGAACTGCGCCTCATGACCGCGCTCGAGCAACGCGCCCGTGAACGCGTGCGCGCGGGCGTGGCCGAATCGAGCGAACAAGTGCGCTACCTCGAACGCGTCGCCGCCCTCGACGGCGAACTCCTGCGCCTGCGCGGTCGCATGACCCGCGCCCAACTCCAGCTCGTGAGCTTTTGCAGCAGTGACAAAGCGGCAGAATTTACCCGCTTCTTGCAGGTCCAGATGGGTGATTGGTGAAAAAATCACTTCACCCGTTTCAACGCCATCATGCTCTACTGATGGACTCATTCTTCACTCCCAAGGAGACACGCATGAACGCTCCCAAAATCGGTTGGATTCCCGTTCAGATCAGTCCTGGCGCGCTTTCCAGCGAATGGGCCATAGCCATTCATACAGGCGACAAAGACTTGAGCTTGTTTGCGGACAAATCCCAAGTCATGCAGGTTGGCGACGCGCATCAACTGCGCGTGACCATCATGGCCATTGATGAAGGCAATCACACCCAAACGGTTTTATTGCCCAGCGAGTGTTTTGAGAACGGCTCCCGCTGGCTGATATTACCCGTCTAGCGATGATTCTGAGCAACACGGAAATCGTCAAAGGTCTGGCGAATGGACTTTTCAAGATCAATGGCCTCCCCAGCCTAGACCCCTCCAGCCCTCCTTTCAACACCAGTGCTGTTGACCTTCGCTTGGGTTCGGAAATCATCATTCCGACTCATGGGCAAACCCAAATAGACCTGAGCGCATCCGCCAGGGGCGGCATTGCGGCTCATTGGGCAAACAACTCGCGGCGCGTGACGATTAGCGAAGATCAACCCTATTCCCTGAGGGCCAACACCTTTGTTTTGTCTAATACGCTCGAGTCTGTCGATTTTCCAATCAACGCATCAACTCCTTGCTTTGCCGCACGAGTCGAGGGTAAAAGTTCATTAGCGCGATGCGGCTTATTGGTTCACTTCACAGCACCAACGATCCATGCCGGCTTCGCTGGGAGCATCACTTTAGAAATTATCAATCTAGGTCCAAGCCCTATTCTTTTGTTTCCCCGCATGCCCATTTGTCAACTGATCATTGAGCAAGTCCACGGCACCCCAACCGCTGCACCCAATCAGTTTCATGGGCAAACCCACCCAGCTGGTGTGCTTTAATGACCCTCTCATTGCTCGAAAGGGATGCACATGATCCACGTCGTTGCCATCATCACAGCCAAGCCCGGTCAGCGGGAGGCTGTTCTTCAAGCGTTTCGCGCGAACGTTCCCGCCGTGCTGGCCGAGGACGGGTGCATCGAGTACGGTGCCGTGGTCGACAACGATCCGGCGCTACCCATCCAGAGCCCCATTGGTCCCGACACCTTCATGGTGATTGAAAAATGGGCCAGCGCCCAGGCCCTGATGGCCCACGCGGCGGCGCCCCACATGAAGGCCTATGGCCTGGCGGTGCGCGACCATATCGCCTCACGCACGATTCACGTGCTCACCGGCGCTTAAGCGGCGGGCTTTGGCGCGGGCGGGGTGGGTGGCGCCGTTTCAAAGCGTTCCAAATCAGCGTCCAAACACGCCCATGCCGGTGCGCGACTCGCCCAGATATTGGCCGTGGGCTTAAACGCGGAGGGGTCATTGAATGTGCCCACCCGCACCACGGTCATGCCCGCGCGGCCAGTGGAGTTTGAGAATAAGTGTGAACCGCAACTCGGGCAAAACCGACGCGTCACCGTGTTGCCGCTGTCCGCTGTTTTCTCGTACGCGGCCAATTCGCCCTGTACCTCTAGATCAGCGCTTTTGACCAACACATTCACCGTGCCATTGGAAGCCAATCGCTGGCAGTCCTGGCACCAGCAAAGCCGCGAAGCCAACGGCTCGCCCGTGAGGTTAAAGCGGATTTGGCCGCACAAGCACTGACCCGAGTGCGTATTGAGCATGACTGAACTCCTTGAAAAATGAGTCGAGTATCCCTTGAACCGCAGGGCTGCGCATTCTTGAAATTTTGCATGGCCACTCCCCGCAGAAAGCCGCGTCTGGCGGTACCGGCCTGAACGGCGGCCTCCACCTCTTTGGTGTATCGCTCTGCACCCGAGATTTTTCGGATCCAACCCCGATAAGGCAGCAAGCTCCCTGTGGTGCGCTGGAGCATGTCCACCGCCGCCTCACCGGCGAGTTCCACGCCTCTCTCAGGCTTGAGGCCGTCTGCAGCCACTGGTGCCACACGATCCAAATCCGGGCCCAAGTCGGCATCAAGCGCTTGCAGGGCTTCGCGCAATTGCTCACAGCTGGCCTCGGCGCTCCACTTGTATGGCGCCGCCAAGGCCTCTTTGAGGGGCTCGGGAATGGGCGTGTTGCCCACATTAAGGTCGCTCATGGGTGAGCTCACCGCTTGACCCAGCTTGGTGGGGGGGTTCGCTGCGCAAACGCCTACACAGAGGGTGAGGCACAGCCCAACCCAGTGTCGCAGGCCTCCTTGTCGGGCTTGACCTGTTGCGGTTCGATTGATGTCGTTGTGCATGTGTTGCGTCCTTTCCAGCCATGCGGCCTCAAGAGCCTGCTCCAGCCAAATGCGTCCGAGCAAGCCAGCCACTCCCTGAAAAGCCTTGTTTATACTTGAAATGAGTGTTTAATAATTCTTCGATGAACGACTATAAATGCTTTTGAATCATTCATCGGCCATGCGCGCAATACTCAGGGTTGACCGAGGCGCGAGGAGCGCGCGGGGAGGTATGGCGGGGCGAGAGCGCCATCTATCGGAATAGATTGCCGATTAAAGTCCGTGAATCTGTGGGAGAGC
>VEQC01000179.1 GCA_018883455.1 Limnohabitans sp.
ACGGATTTCGGGGGTGGGTAGCCATCGGGGCAGTCAGGAGCCCATAGCAAAAAGCCCCGCGTGGTGCGGGGCTCTGAGCGCCTGGCAACCCGGCTGAGCGAGTTAGCAGGACTTGTTCTGGCGGAGCAAGAGGGATTCGAACCCTCGATACGGGAGACCCGTATACCGGATTTCGAGTCCGGCGCATTCGACCACTCTGCCATCGCTCCGCAGGGGTGAATTTCGTATTTTATCAGGCTTGCAGGGTCTCTGCGCCGCCCAAGTAGGGGCGCAGGGCTGCGGGGATGCGGATGCTGCCGTCGGCCTGCTGGTGGTTCTCGAGCACGGCCACCAGGGTTCGACCCACGGCCAGGCCGCTGCCGTTCAAGGTATGGACGAGTTCGTTCTTGCCTTGGGCATTTTTGAAGCGGGCTTGCAGGCGGCGGGCCTGGAAGGCTTCGCAGTTGGAGACCGAGCTGATTTCGCGGTAAGTGTTTTGACCCGGCAACCAGACTTCGAGGTCGTGGGTGCGGCTTGCGCCAAAGCCCATGTCGCCGGTGCACAGCAGCATGACCCGGTAAGGCAACTCCAGGCCTTGCAGGATGGCCTCGGCGTGGCGGGTCATTTCTTCCAAGGCCGCTTCGCTGTGTTCTGGGTGGACGATTTGCACCATTTCGACTTTGTCAAACTGGTGCTGGCGAATCAGGCCGCGGGTGTCGCGCCCCGCAGCCCCGGCCTCGGAGCGAAAGCACGGGGTGTGGGCGGTCAGGCGCAGGGGGAGTTGAGACTCGGCCAAGATGTCGTCGCGCACGAAATTGGTGAGGGAGACTTCGCTGGTGGGGATGAGGTAGAGGGCTTGGCCGTCTTCGCCTTCACCGCCCTGCCCGCCTTTTTTGGCGGCGAAGAGGTCTTCCTCAAACTTGGGGAGTTGACCGGTGCCTTTGAGGCTCTCGGCGTTGACGATATAGGGCGTGTAGCACTCGGTGTAGCCGTGGCGCTGGGTGTGGGTGTCGAGCATGTATTGCGCGAGGGCGCGATGCAAGCGCGCAATGGCGCCGCGCATGACAGTAAAGCGCGCCCCGGAGAGTTTCACCCCGGTCTCGAAATCCAGGCCCAAGGGTTCGCCCAAATCCACGTGGTCTTTGGGTGTGAAGCCAAGCGGGGTGGGCTCGGTGCCCGAGGGGCTCCAGCGGCGCAATTCCACATTGCCTTGCTCGTCGATGCCCATGGGCACGCTCGGGTGGGGCAAATTGGGCACGGCCAACAAGAGGGTTTGCAGCTCCCCCTGCAAGGCGTCGAGGCGCAGGGCGGAGGCGTCAAGCTCGTCTTTGAGGGCGGCGACTTGGGCCATGAGGTCGTCGGCAGACTCGCCTTTGGCCTTGCGTTGGCCCACTTGCTTGGAGAGGGCATTGCGCTGGGCCTGCAATTCCTCGGTACGGGTTTGCAGGGTTTTGCGCTCGGCTTCGAGGCGTTTGAAGGCCTCGACGTCCAAAAAGCTCTGGGGGTTTTTGCGCGTGTGCAGGCGCGCGATGACTTGATCGAGGTCTTTGCGAAGCAGGGTGATGTCTAGCATCCCCCCATTGTAGTGAGGCGCTTAGCGCAGGCCTTTGGGCAGGGGGAAGCGAACCGTCTCCTCCACGCCCGGGAGCTTGCGCACGGTCTGGGCGCCGAGGGCGCGCAGGCGGGCAATCACCCCTTGAACCAGGATGTCAGGGGCCGAGGCGCCTGCGGTCAGGCCCACGCGGGGGCGGTCGAGGAGCCACTCGGGTTGGAGTTCGTCGGCGTGGTCGATCATGTAGCTCGGGGTGCCTTGGCGCTGGGCAACGTCGCGCAGGCGGTTGCTGTTGGAGCTCGTGGGACTGCCCACCACGATCACGACATCCACCGCAGTGCTGAGCACTTTCACCGCGTCTTGGCGGTTTTGCGTGGCGTAGCAGATGTCCTGCTGCTTGGGCTGGCGAATGGTGGGAAAGCGCGCGACCACGGCGCGGGTGATTTCGGCGGCATCGTCTACGCTCAAGGTGGTTTGGGTGACCACGGCCAAGCGCTCGGTCTGGCGGGGTTGCACGCGAGCCACATCTTCCACGTCTTCCACAAGGTAGATGCCGTCGAGCAATTGGCCCATGGTGCCTTCGACCTCCGGGTGGCCTTTGTGGCCAATCATCAAAAATTCATAGCCCTCGCGGTGAAGTTTGGCCACTTCCACGTGCACTTTGGAGACCAACGGGCAGGTGGCGTCAAAGATGCGAAACCCGCGCCGCTCGGCCTCGTGTTCCACCGCCTTGGGCACGCCGTGGGCGCTAAAGACCAAGGTAGCGCCGGGGGGGACTTCGTTGAGGTCCTCAATGAAGATGGCGCCGCGGTTGCGCAGGTCGGCCACCACATGGGTGTTGTGCACGATCTCGTGGCGGACATAGACGGGCGCGCCGAACTTGATGAGGGCGTGCTCGACGATATCGATGGCGCGGTCTACGCCCGCGCAAAAGCCGCGCGGCTCGGCCAGCACAATTTCCTGAACCTGGGGGGTGGCGCTCATAGGATGCCGATCACTTCCACTTCAAAGGTGACTGGCTGGTCGGCCAGCGGGTGGTTGAAGTCGAACAATACCGCATCTTCGGCCAATTGGCGAACGGCCGCGGCCATATCGCCCTGGCCGTTGGGGGCGGGGAACTGGACCACGTCGCCCACTTGGTAGTCGCCATCGCTGTCGCCGAATTCGCGCAGCAGCTTGCGGCTCACCCATTGCAACAAATCGGGGTTGCGCTCGCCAAACGCCTCGCCGGCGGGCAGATCCATTTGCACACGCTGGCCTTCGGTGAGGCCCAGCAAGCGCTGCTCTAGCGCGGGGGAGAGCTCGCCCGACCCCATGGAGAGGGTGGCTGGCTTGTCACTGAAGGTGTTGATGATGTCACCCTGCGGTCCCGAAAGTCGGTAGTGCAAAGTCAAAAAAGAAGCGGGGCCGATGCTAGGGTGAGCCATGTGATTGCCAGTGACGAAAACCCCCATTTTAGAAAGGCTGCCCCATGCCCTCGTTTTCTGCCCCGTTGCCCCCCTCCCCGTCCCGGTCTTGCCAGGGCGCCCCCCCCGCGTCCGCAGAGGGGGAAGACCGCACACGCCCCAGCGCCAAGGCCGCCGAGCCGCGGGCGGGGGTGGCCCCGCTCATGCCACGCGAGCGCTTGATCGCCCAGGGTGCCGCCGCGCTCACGGATGCGGAGCTGCTCGCCATCTTGCTCGGCACCGGCTATCGGGGCAAGCCTGTGCTGGCGCTCGCGGAGGACTTGCTCGCCCGTTTTGGCGGGCCCGCCGGCCTCATGCAGGCGGACAACGCGCGCTTGCGGCGCGAGCGCGGTTTAGGGGGGCCCGCCAAGCGCACGAGTTTGCTCGCGGTGCTGGAGCTGGCGCGGCGCTCGCTGCGCCAGGGTTTGATGCAGCGCACGGTGCTGCAATCGCCGCAGGCGGTGCGCGAGTATCTGCAACTCGAGCTCGCCAGTCTGCCGCACGAGGTCTTCGCGGTGTTGTTTTTGGACTCCCAGCACCGCTTGATTACCTACCAATCGATGTTCCGCGGCACGCTCTCGCAAACGGCGGTTTATCCGCGCGAGGTGGCCAAACAGGCCCTGGCGCTCGGGGCGAGCGCGGTCATTCTGGCGCACAACCATCCGGGGGGTATTGCCCGCCCCTCCACTGCCGATGTGAATTTGACGCAGAATCTGCTCACCACCCTGGCGCTGGTGGATGTGCAGGTGTGCGACCATGTGATTGTTTGCCAGGGAGGGAGTTACTCCATGCGGGAGGAAGGATTGCTGTGAAAGCCAAGTCGTTGCAGGACCTGGGCACGCTGCGCAAGGCGCTGGCGGCGCGCGAGCGCGCCGAGGCCGAGGCGCGTGCGCGCGCGCTCGAGGCAGAGCGCCAGGCCGAACGGGAACAGCAACTCTTTCGCCACAGCGTGGGTGCCGTGGTGCCGCTGCCCGAGCTCGACCGCGTGGTGCACACGCCGGCGCGCCAACCGCGCCCGCTCATGCAGGCGCTGGACGATCAGGCCGTGCTGCAAGAGAGCCTGAGTGATGAGTTTGACGTGAGCACCCTGCTCGATGTGGATGACCAGCTGAGTTTTCGCCGCCCCGGGATTGGTCGCGATGTCACGCACAAGCTGCGCGGCGGTCACTGGGCGCTGCAGGGGCAAATCGATTTGCACGGCCTGCGCTCGGACGAAGCGCGCGAGGCGCTGGGGCAGTTCATTCGCGAGGCGCACCGCGCTGGCTGGCGCTGCGTGCGGGTGGTGCATGGCAAGGGCTTGGGGTCACCCGGCAAAACGCCCGTGCTCAAGCAAAAAGTACAGCGCTGGCTGGTGCAAAAGAGCGAGGTGCTGGCCTTTGTGCAAGCCCGTCCGCTCGATGGCGGTGCAGGGGCGCTGGTGGTGCTGTTGGCCCCCGCTTCACGCCCCCCCACGCGCGCGCCCTAAAGCTCAACTGGCGAGTTGACGCAGGGTTTGCGCGACGGGCTGGCGCAAGAGGGTGCGCAGGGTCCAACTGCCCGCCACCCACGCCAGGCCCGCGCCGGCGCCCATGCCGGCCAAGGGCAGCCACAGGCGGGGCTGCCAGGGGAAATCAAACACCTGCTGCGCCAAGCCCCAGCCAATGCCCAGCGCAGCCAAGCTCGCCAAGGCCCCGGCCAGCAAGCCCGCCCCCAAGAGCTCGGCGCCTTGCATGCGGGCGAGTACCGCATGGCTCGCGCCCACCGCGCGCAAGACGGCGTAATCGCGCGCACGCGCCTCGCGCGTGACGACCAGCGCCGCCAGTAACACGACGCCGCCCGAGAGCAAGGTGAAGGCAAAGAGAATTTCAATGGCCGCAGAAACCTGCCCCAGGATTTGCTGGGCTTGGGCGATGCTCGCGCCCAAGTCCACCACGGTCACGTTGGGAAAGCGGTTGACCAAGCGGTTATCAAAACCCGCGCCGCCCGCCTCACGGGCGGGCGCACGAAAAGCGGCGAGGTAAGTCACCGGCACGCCGGGGGGCAAGGCCGCTTGCGGGTAGAGACCAAAGAAGTTCGCCCGCATGGACGACCAATCCACCCGCCGTATGGAGGTGATGCGCGACTCCAGCAAGATGCCGGCGAGGTCGAACTGCAGGCGGTCGCCCACCCCCACGCCCAGGGTTTTGGCGATGCCCTGCTCCAGGCTGATGGCATCGGGCTCACCGGCGGTCCAGCGACCGGCCTCAACAGGGTTGTGTGGCGGCAACTGGGGGTGGTAGGAGAGGTTCCATTCGCGATCGGCCAGGCGTTGCGCCCGATCGCCCACGAAGTCTTGCGCGCGCACCGTACGGCCGTTGACCCCCAC